>JAEZQV010000332.1 GCA_023441125.1 Bacillota bacterium | reverse complement strand
CTATGCTTTTTCTACGGAAAACTGGCGGCGGCCAACAGATGAGGTTAATCTCTTGATGAGCCTCATGGCCGATTATCTTGATAATGAGATTACCGAATTAAATAAAAATAATGTTCAAATTCGCTTTATTGGTATTATTGAAGGTCTTGCCCCGGCGTTACAAAACAAGATTGAAAAAGCTCAGACGCATACAGCTCACAATACAGGTTTAATTTTTAACCTGGCCGTCAATTACGGTGGGCGGGCTGAACTGACGCGTGCTGTTAAAATAATCAGTGAAAAAGTGCAGAACAAAAAATTAGCTATCGAGGATATCAACGAGTCCATCATCGAGCAACATCTGTATACGCATGGTTTGCCATCGCCGGATTTGCTGATCAGGCCAAGCGGCGATTTTCGCATCAGCAATTTCCTGTTATGGCAAATGGCTTATACTGAGTTTTGGTTTACTGATGTTAATTGGCCGGACTTTACACCGGCGCATCTGATGCAGGCTATATATGAATATCAACAACGGGAACGAAGGTTTGGCGGGATAAAAAATACAAGTAAACGGTAGGTGCCTCTCTTGCTAGGTAAGCGTATTATAACAGCAGTTATCGGAATTCCGATAGCTATATACATTATCCATTACGGCGCATGGCTATTTACTGCAGCCATAGTAGCGCTGGCTGTAATTGCATGGCATGAATTTTACCAAATGATGCAGGCCAAAAATATAAAAGTACAGTACGGTTTTGGTCTTATTGGGGTAATTTTTGCCCTCGGGTGTATTGGGTTAGGCAATGGTCAGGAAGTGACGATGGTAATTCTGCTAGTAGTGCTGTTAGCCATGGTCAAAGCGGTAATCTCGCATACCGCTTATGGCATGACGGATGCGGCGTTTACTGTTCTGGGAACACTGTATGTCAGCTTGCCATTTTCGCATCTGTTATTGCTAAGATTTACAGCGCAATGTGAATACATACCCACGGCCCTTGGTGCCTTGCCGGCAGGTGCCGCTTACCTCTGGCTGGCCTTTCTCGGAACCTGGGCCAGTGATACCTTTGCTTATTTTGTCGGTTCAATGCTGGGCCGGCACAAATTGTGCCCGGCCATCAGCCCGGGAAAAACCTTGGAGGGTGCCGCCGGCGGCCTAGTTGGCAGTATCCTTGGGGTTGCTGCTATTGGCGGCTTAATCGGCTTGCCGCTCATTCATTCGCTAATCATCGGCTTACTTGTAGGTATAGCCGCTCCCTTGGGTGATCTTGTAGAATCTGCCTTGAAAAGATTTGCCGGTGTTAAGGACTCGGGCAATATCCTGCCGGGTCATGGCGGGGTACTTGACCGGTTTGATGCTATTATGTTCTCTGTGCCGGTAGTTTACTATTATATACGAACTTTTTTGCTTGCTTAGATCTTAATAGTATAGGAGATAGCCACCATGAAGCATGTCGCAATTTTAGGAAGTACCGGTTCGGTTGGCACCCAGGCCCTGGATGTAATTGCTGCCAATCCGGATAAATATAACATAACTGCTTTGGCTGCCTATCAAAACGAGCGGTTATTGGCTGAACAGATCGAATATTTTAAACCTAAGCTGGCGGTGTTGATTGATAAACAGGCAGCTGGCCGACTTAGCAAGGGATATAGAGGTTCAACGACGATATTAACCGGTGAGGAAGGCTTGCAGGAGGCTGCAGTCTATGCGCAAACCGATATAGTTTTAACTTCACTGGTAGGCTTTGCCGGGTTAAAACCCACAGTGGCCGCGATTAAGGCCGGTAAAAATATTGCTTTAGCCAACAAGGAAACACTGGTAGCTGCCGGTCAAATCATTATGGAACTGGCCCTTAAACATAATGTCAATATTTATCCGGTAGACAGCGAACACAGCGCGGTATTTCAATGCCTGCAAGGCGAAGCAAAGGAACACATCCGGCGCATCATTTTAACAGCGTCCGGCGGACCCTTTTTCGGGCGAACGGCTGCAGAATTGGTTAATGTCACTATTGAAGATTGCCTGCGCCATCCGAATTGGTCGATGGGCCGTAAAATTACGATTGATTCAGCAACATTAGCCAACAAAGGGCTGGAAGTGATCGAAGCAAAATGGCTGTTTGGAGTGGAGTATGATCAAATCGATGTTTGCGTTCACCCGCAGAGTATAATCCACTCGATGGTTGAATATATTGATGGCAGCGTTATCGCCCAAATGGGGGTGCCGGATATGCATTTACCCATTCACTATGCCCTGTCTTATCCTGGGCGCTCGCTAGCCAGCGTGCCCCGTCTTGATTTTGGCAAATTAGCGGCATTGACTTTCTCACCGCCTGATACAGAAACCTTTCCGGCATTAAAACTGGCTTACATTGCGGGCCAGCAGGGCGGCACAATGCCCTGCGTTTTCAATGCGGCTAATGAAACAGCCGTTCATGCCTTTTTGCACGGGACAGTTAATTTTCTTGCTATTGCCAAGATAATCCGCTACACTATGGAGAAACATACACTCATTGGCAAGCCGGATTTAGCGCAAATTTTTGCTGCCGACACCTGGGCTCGCCAGTGTGCACTCGCAGCCATAAAGAATTTCAGTGCATAACCAATACTTGAAAGGTTGGTGAAGATTTGTTTACAGTTATTGCGACTATTTTCGTTTTTGGCTTACTCATCCTATTTCACGAACTAGGCCACTTTATTACCGCCAAAGGGGTAGGTATGAGGGTAGACGAATTCGCTATCGGTTTTGGTCCTAAGCTGCTAAGCAAAAAAATCGGTGAAACAATCTATTCTCTTCGCATCATACCCTTAGGCGGCTTTAATAAAATAGCCGGCATGGATCCGGATGAAGAGCAGGATGAACGCTCCTTCAGCGCAAAACCGATCTGGGCAAGAATGCTGGTTATTATTGCGGGTTCGGCTATGAATTTTGTTTTACCTGTAATCCTGCTGTTTATCGTATTTGTAAGTGCAGGCATTGACACGCCATCCAATCTGCCCATCATCGGTAGTGTTTTTCCTGAGAAACCAGCGGCAGTTGCCGGCTTAATGCCTGGCGACAGAGTAACTGCGGTAAACGGCACCACCATTGACTCCTGGCGTCAATTTGTTGCTGCCATTCAGTCTAATGCCGGCAAGGAACTTACGCTTACTTATTCACGGGGTGACGATCCAGCAAAATCAGTAATGCTAACACCGGAATATGATGAAAAAGGTAACCGGGGAATTATTGGTGTTACTCCTCAAATCGACAAATATCAGCCCGGTATACTGGAATCGGCTGGCTTAGCTGCTAAGCAAACCTTTATGGTAGCCCAAAGTATGCTTGTTGGCATCGGTGAAATGATAACAGGGAAAACAGCCGCAGATGTCGCCGGACCTATTGGCGTAGCGCAAATGGCGGGTGAAGTCGCACAGCTTGGTATTATTCCGTTACTGCAATTTGCCGCGTTTTTAAGCATCAACCTGGGCTTGATTAATCTTCTGCCGGTGCCGGTATTGGACGGCGGGCACGTTGTTACTTTGGCGGTAGAAGGTCTTAGAGGCAAACCGCTCAATAAGAACCAAATGCAATTTATCCAGATGATCGGTTTTGCATTATTAATGCTGCTCTTTGTTGTAGCGACTTTTAAAGATATAGCCCGGTTAAAACTGTTTTAAGCTGGTGATGGAATGCAACGAAAAAAAACACGTCAGATTCAAGTTGGCCGGCTGCTTGTCGGCGGCAGTGCACCTGTGTCCGTCCAGTCAATGACCAATACCCGCACCGATAATATCGAGGCTACCGTAGCTCAGATCGACCGGCTGCTTGCTGCCGGGTGTGATATTGTGCGTGTTGCCGTGCCAGATATGAATGCGGCCAAAGCGATTGAAGCAATAAAGCAGGCGGTGGATGTACCGCTTATTGCCGACATTCATTTTGATTACCGTCTGGCGCTGACGGCTATCGAACGCGGAGTAGACGGTTTGCGCCTCAATCCGGGGAACATTGGTGATGCCGGGCAGGTAACGGCGGTCGTCAAAGCGGCTAAGCAGCGGCAAATCCCGATTCGTATCGGGGTTAATGCCGGTTCTTTAAGCAAAGAAATGCTTGCCAGGCATGGGGGACGACCTACCCCGGAAGCCATGGTTGAAAGTGCCTTGACGCATATCAAGATTCTGGAACAGCATGACTTTCATGATATCAAAGTATCCTTGAAAGCCCATGATGTACCGCTTACTATCAGAGCGTATCAGCTTTTGTCAGCGACCGTCGACTATCCGTTGCACCTTGGCATAACCGAAGCAGGAACAGTACGATCCGGTGTAATTAAGTCGGCAGTGGGCATTGGCGCCCTATTGGCCCAGGGAATCGGTGATACGGTCCGGGTATCGCTTACCGGTGATCCTGTCGAAGAAGTGCGTGTGGCCAATGAAATCCTCAAGTCGCTGGGGTTGCGGCAATTTGGGCCGACCCTGGTATCTTGTCCGACCTGCGGGCGCTGCCAAATTAATTTGGTAGACATTGCTGAAACGGTGGAGGACAAGTTAAAATCGCTGACCAGGCCCATCACGGTTGCCGTTATGGGCTGCGTAGTCAACGGACCGGGGGAAGCCAAGGAAGCCGATGTAGGTATTGCCGGTGGCAAAGGGGAAGGGCTGTTGTTCAGTAAAGGCGAGATTATCCGGAAGGTCCCGGAAGACGAACTTATAAGTGCATTATTTGCTGAAATTGATAAACTTAATAAGGAGGCTAACAACTAATATGCGTGTTTCCCAATTATTTGCACCTACCTTAAGAGAAACTCCGGCTGAGGCCGAAGTAATAAGCCATCAGCTGATGTTACGGGCCGGCTTTATCCGTAAAGCAGCGGGCGGTGTATATTCGTATTTGCCGCTGGCGTGGCGCGTTTTGAAAAAAATTGAAACAATTGTCCGCGAAGAAATGGATGCCAAAGGCGGTCAGGAACTGTCCATGCCAATTATTCAACCGGCGGAGATGTGGCAGGAAACCGGCCGTTGGAGCGTTTACGGCGATGAGATGTTTCGCTTGAAAGACCGGCATAACCGTAACTTTTGTCTGGGACCAACGCATGAAGAAATGATTACCACCCTGGTGCGGGGTGATGTTCGTTCTTACCGTCAGCTGCCGCTCAGGCTGTATCAAATCCAGAATAAGTACCGCGATGAAATCAGACCGCGCTTCGGGCTCATGCGCGGCCGCGAATTCATTATGAAAGACCTGTATTCATTTGACCGGGATGAAGCCGGCCTTGACGAAAGTTACAATAAAATGTATGACGCCTATTCCCGGATATTTTCCCGTTGCGGCCTTACTTTCCGGGCGGTGGAAGCCGATTCGGGCGCAATCGGCGGCAGTGGCTCCCATGAGTTCATGGTTATTGCCGATTCCGGCGAAGCGGCTATTGTCTATTGCGGCAGCTGCGATTACGCTGCGAATGTTGAGAAAGCCGAATTGCATCCGATCAGTGCTGCGGCTGAGACCAGTATGCCCTTAAGTGAAAAGGATACTCCCGGCACGAAGTCCATTGCCAAACTGTGTGAATTTCTCGGCATAACTCCGGCAAAGACCATTAAAACGCTGGCGTATCGTACCGATACCGGCACCCTGGTACTGGCACTCGTGCGTGGCGACCATGAAGTAAATGAAATAAAACTATTAAACAAAGTAGGCTGCTTACAATTGGAGATGGCCAATGAAGAGACTATCTCCCAGATGATTGGCAGTCAGGCCGGTTACCTGGGGCCTGTTGGCCTGGACAATAAACAAGCTGTAATCATTGTGGCCGATGCTACGGTTATGAATTTGCACAATGCCGTATGTGGCGCCAACGCACTGGACAAGCATTATATCAATGTCAATCCGGCCCGCGATTTCAAACCGTCCATTGTGACGGATATTCGCCTAATTCAGGAAAATGACCCTTGTCCCCGCTGCGGTGCGCCAGTTAAAACAGCGCGGGGGATTGAGGTTGGTCAGGTCTTTAAGCTGTTTACCAAATACAGCACAGCCCTGCAGGCCGTATTTATTGATGATGATGGCAAAGAGAAACCAATGGTTATGGGCTGCTACGGGGTTGGCGTCAGCCGCACGATGGCTGCCGCCATTGAGCAAAACTACGACGAAAACGGCATTATCTGGCCGGTGCCGCTTGCGCCCTTCCAGGCCGTCGTCGTGCCGGTCAGCAGTAAGGATCAGGCCCAGATGGCATTGGCGGAAAAAATATATCAGGAATTGAATGCCAATGGTATCGAAGCCATACTTGATGATCGTAATGAGCGGCCGGGCGTTAAATTTAAAGATGCGGATCTCATTGGTTATCCGCTGAAAGTCACCGTAGGCCCTAAGGCCGTTAACGACAATCTTATTGAAGTAAAGGTCCGGCGTACCGGCGAAACCTTGTACTTTAGTCCGGCAGAATATCTTGCCGGTATTACCGAATTATTGGCTAAGCTGTAATTAGATGTAGCTTAATTATGTAAAAAGCGTGATACAGCCGTCACGCTTTTTTCGTTATCATCCACTACTAGCAAGAGGTGAGAATATGGTTGCCATCAGTGAAATGGATATAGTTATACGCCTGACTGTAGCCTGCATCCTGGGGGGGTTAATTGGACTTGAGCGCGAAAGCCTGGAGCGTCCGGCCGGTTTACGCACTCATATTCTGGTATGCGTGGGTTCGACCTTAATGATGCTGGTATCCATTTATGGCTTCGCCGGTCTCGACACTTCCCCGAAAGATCCCGGGCGGATTGCCGCCCAGGTAGTCAGCGGGATTGGCTTTTTGGGGGCCGGAACAATTCTTAGAGAAGGGTTGACGGTTAAAGGACTTACTACGGCGGCCAGTCTGTGGGTGGTAGCCGGTATTGGCCTGGCAATCGGCTGCGGTCAGTTTTTTGCCGGTTTTGCGAGTACGGCGCTGGTGTTTCTGACCTTGGTGCTGTTCGGCCAACTGGAGCGACGGCATTGGAGCATGAAATACTGTGAACGCATTAAAATTGTTATTCGTGATCAACCGGGCCAGCTTGGACAGGTCGGGACATTCTTTGGCAAGCACGGAATTGGCATAAAGAATATAACCATGCACCATGTTCATGCAGAAAAAGTGATAAACCTTGAGTTTGTCCTAAAAATCCCGGCAAATGCCGATATGTTCCAGATATTCGCGGAACTGACGCAAATTGAAGGCGTGCTTTCTATTGATAAGCCGTGATAAAATAGCAAGTGAGCTGTTATTGGATAGGAGAGGTTAGATGCCTAGCTATTGTGTTATTCCCGAAAATTGTCAACACTTTTTTCAGTTTGTAAACCAATTACCGCTTGACACGCTTAGCCGTGAAGTACTTAGAAGTGCCCGGATTGATAAGGTGGAGGTCGATCCTGCCGCTAGAACCTGGGTGATACATATAACTGCAACGGCCCTGCTGGCTGAACAGATGCTGGGGATTGCAGCACAGCACTTATGCCAGCAATGCGGTTTAGCCAAGGTAATATTTAGCGTACAGGTTAAAGATCTACAGCTGTATTTAACTGAGAACTGGCCTCAGTTTGTTGAACACATAACCGAGGGGCATTATGGTACCAAACATTTATTACTGGGGGCTAGCTGGACATATCACGCAGAAACACTCACCATTGAAACGGCAGGCGGACTGTCAACGGCCATTTTGACAGAGCGTGGTGTAGAGCGGACAATACAGGAGTTTATTCGCCAGGAGTTCGGCCAGGCTTGCGAAATCCGGTTTCTAAATACGGAAATAGCGGAGCCGCCTGTCTGTGATGATGCTTTATTAACCCCTGAGTATCGGGAGGCTCTTACCGAGGCTGCTTCTCCCGGTGATAAACCGAAAGCAACTGACAGTCCGGTTATATTTGGCCGAAACATCCGGGGCGCCGCCGAGGCCGCGCCGATCAGCACCATTCAGGAGGAAGTCCGCAATGTCATCCTAACCGGTCAGATCATCAATCCTGATACCAAAGAGTTAAAATCAGGACGCTTTTTGCTGACTTTTGACCTGGTTGATCTTAGCGATGGCATTAGCGGCAAAGTTTTTTTTGATAACAAAGAGCAGTTTGAAAAGACAGCCGGGCTTATTAAGGCCGGAATGCAGGTAACAGTCAAAGGTACTGTACAATATGACCGCTTTGCCAATGAATTGATTTTATTTGCCGACAGCATGTGCCGGGCCGAAAAAACCGAACGGCACGATACTGCGCCGGTTCGCCGGCTAGAATTGCATGCTCATACCCGGATGAGTGCGCTGGATGCGGTTGTCTCCGCCAAAAGCTTGGTAAAAACAGCTGCTAAATGGGGCCATCCTGCTGTTGCCATCACCGACCATGGTGTTGTGCAAGCCTTTCCGGAAGCTTACGAGGAAGCAGCCGGCAGCGGTATTAAAGTGATCTACGGCATGGAAGGCTACCTGTTTGAAGAAGACATTAACCAGGCGCGGCATATTATCATTTTAGCCCGGAACAATATCGGCCTTCGCAACTTATACCGGCTTGTATCCATATCGCATCTGCGTTATCTGCACCGGACGCCGCGTATCCCCCGGGCTATACTCAATGAGTACCGGGAAGGCTTATTGTTAGGTTCGGCGTGCGAAGCCGGCGAATTAATTCATGCCATGGTGCAGGGGGCCGGGGACGAAGAGCTGACTGCGATTGCAGCTTACTACGATTACCTCGAGATTCAACCAACAGGCAATAATGAATTTTTGCTGCGAAAAGGCAAAATAGCGGATGAGGAAGGCTTGCGTGATATTAACCGCAAGGTGTGCGCGCTTGGCGCCAAACTTGGCAAAGCGGTTGTCGCCACATGTGATGTGCATTTTTTAGATCCTGAAGATGAAATATACCGCCGGATTTTAATGGCCGGACAGGGATATGACGATGCCGACAAGCAGCCGCCGCTGTATTTTAGGACAACTGACGAAATGCTGGCTGAATTTAGCTATCTTGGCGCAGCGAAAGCCCATGAGGTTGTTATTGAGGCCCCGCGGCAAATAAATGACCTTATTGAAAACATTAAACCGATTCCGGAAGAATTATACTCGCCGCAGATTCCCGGTGCGGAAGAAGAAATTAAATCCATGTCTTACCAGCGGGCCGAGTCTTTGTACGGTACGCCGTTGCCGGAGGTTGTAGCGAAACGGCTTGAATATGAACTAAATTCAATTATTAATAACGGTTTCGCCGTACTATACCTTATTGCCCATAAACTGGTTAAAAAGTCTATGGATGACGGCTATCTTGTCGGCTCAAGGGGCTCTGTGGGATCATCCTTTGTCGCTACCATGACGGGGATAACCGAAGTTAACCCGTTGCCGCCGCACTGGCGTTGCCCGAACTGCAAGTACAGCGAATTTGTGACTGACGGCAGCTACGGCGGGGGGTTTGACTTGCCTGACAAAAATTGCCCGCAATGTCAGCTAAAGCTGGAGAAAAATGGTCATGATATCCCTTTTGCCGTCTTTATGGGCTTTCATGGCGACAAAGTACCGGATATTGATCTCAACTTTTCCGGTGATTATCAACCGGTTGCCCATAAATATACCGAGGAATTGTTCGGCCGTGACAATGTATTCCGAGCAGGCACGATTGCGACAATTGCCGAAAAAACGGCCTATGGCTTTGTAAAAAATTATCTCAATGACAAAGGGCAGGTAGCCCGCAATGCCCATATCAACCGTTTGCTTGGCGGTTGTACCGGTGTAAAAAGAACCACCGGGCAACATCCCGGCGGTATCATGGTTGTACCGCGGGATATGGACGTGCACCATTTTACCCCGATTCAGTATCCGGCAGACGATAAGAATTCATCCACAATTACCACTCATTTTGATTATCATTCCATCAGCAGCCGCTTGGTT
>JAEZQV010000184.1 GCA_023441125.1 Bacillota bacterium | reverse complement strand
ATATTGTTCTATTCAGCGTCCTTATTTTCGGCGGCGGCCGGCTGATTCCCCTCTTTGTCAGAGACCTGGAAAGCTTCTCCAATGAACTGCCGCATATTATCGCGAAAAGTGAAGAATGTATTTATATTATTCAAACCCAATACCAGAATTCAGCTTTACCCGCTTCCATGCGGGCCGCCATTGACGATTCGCTGCTGTCCCTTGCGCAGGAGGGACAGCAGCTTACCCGGGATTTGGCGCAAGGCATTATGAGTCTCATTACCCATTTTATCGGGTTAGCTATTACGCCGATACTGGCTTTTTACCTGCTGCACGACTGGCATCAAATGAAAGATGTTGTCTTTAGGCTCATACCCGGCCGTTGGCAAAATGAGCTGCTGCTGGCGGTAAAAGACATAGATAAAGTATTAAGCGGGGTTATCAGGGGCCAGATTACCGTAGCAATTATTGTTGGCTTACTGGTCAGTTCCGGGTTGCACCTCCTGCAGGTTCCCTTTGCCCTGCTTATCGGTATTGCCGCCGGCATTCTTGATGTAATTCCCTATTTTGGCGCTTTTATCGGCGCTGCGCCTGCCGTGGCCCTGGCGCTGTTAGAATCACCATTAATGGCCTTGAAAGTTGCCTTGCTGTTTTTCTTCATTCATCAGTTGGAAGGAAGCATTATCGGCCCCAAAATTCTCGGTGAGAGTGTGGGGCTGCATCCGCTTACCGTTATCTTTTTTTTGTTTGCCGGCGGTGAATTATTCGGGATAATCGGCATGCTGCTGGGCGTGCCGGTAGCCGCCGTAGGCAAGGTGGTCATCAAGCATGGTATAAAATTATTGTTATAGCTGGTTACTGCACCAAATATTGACACTAAATCTCAAATTGTAGTATAATTCCAGCAGTATAATGGATTAATTTTAAGCATATTGGAGCTGATTGAGTTGAAACAACTGACCGGAAACGAATTACGAAAACTGTTTCTGGATTTTTTTGCGAGTAAAGACCATTTAATTCAGAGAAGCTACCCCCTTATTCCCGAAAATGATCCCACGCTGCTTCTTATCGGCGCTGGCATGGCTCCGTTTAAACCTTTTTTTACCGGCAAAATGAAACCGCCGCATCCGCGGATTTCCACAAGTCAGAAATGCGTCCGCACCGGCGATATTGAAAATGTCGGCCGGACGGCACGGCATCATACTTTTTTTGAAATGCTGGGCAACTTTTCCTTTGGTGATTATTTTAAAAAGGAAGCGATCGCCTGGGCCTGGGAATTTCTGACCGAATATCTGGAAATGCCCAAGGACAAGCTTTGGATTACCATTCATACCAATGATGACGAAGCATTTGCAATCTGGCACCAGGATATTAAAATTCCGGCTGACCGGATCATCCGGATGGAGGAAAATTTCTGGGAAATCGGTCCCGGACCGTGCGGTCCCTGTTCAGAAATCCACATTGATTTAGGGGAAGAACGGGGTTGCGGCAAACCGGACTGTGCCGTAGGCTGCAACTGTGACCGGTATCTGGAAATCTGGAATCTGGTATTTACCCAGTTTGACCGGGACGAAGCCGGTAATTATACCCCGCTTGCCAAGAAGAACATTGATACCGGCGCCGGTTTGGAACGTATTGCCTCGGTGCTGCAAAACAAACGGTCCAATTTTGAAACCGACCTGCTGTTCCCCATTATTGAGTATGCCGCCAACGTGGCGGGCGTTACCTACGGCCAGTCGGCCAAAACCGATGTTTCGCTCAAAGTGATTGCCGATCACGGCCGCAGCATGGCAGTAATGATTGGGGACGGCGTGCTGCCCTCCAACGAAGGCCGCGGCTATGTTCTGCGCAGAATACTGCGCCGCGCTGTCCGCCACGGCCGCCTGATGGGAATTGAAAAACCGTTCCTTACCGATATCGTTGATATTGTCGCCGATATTTTTGCCGAAGCCTATCCGGATATTACCGATAAAAAATCATATATCAAAAAAGTTATTCAATTGGAAGAAGATCGTTTCCATACTACCCTGGCCCAGGGGATGGAACTGTTGAACAAACATATTCAGGAACTGACTCAGGTTTCGCAAACGACACTGGACGGCGTTACTGCCTTTAAACTCTACGATACGTTTGGCTTTCCCTGGGAGCTCACTGAAGAAATTTTAAGTGAACACAACATGACGCTTGATAAAACCGCCTTTGATCAGGCCATGGCCCAGCAACGCGAACGGGCCCGGGCCGCCCGGCAGGACAGTGAGGAGAAGACTCTAATACCCGACCTGTCCGGCTTGGGTACGGAAGGTCTTGGTCATAACCCGGCTGCCGCAACTGCCAATATCGTGTTGCTGTTTAAAGAAGGCAAAATAGTCGAAGAAGCGTTTGACGGTGATGAAATTGCTGTGATTTTAGATGTTACGCCATTTCATGCCGAAGGCGGCGGCCAAGCGGGCGATACCGGCTTTATCGACACTGCGCTGGGTAAAATGGCGGTTAGCAATACCCGCAAGCTGCCGGATGGCACCACCTACCAGCTTGGACACATTACCGAAGGCTTGCTGAAAACCGGTGATGCGGTAAAGCTGGCGGTGGATATTGCCAGACGGCAGCATATTGCCCGCAACCATACAGCCACCCATTTGCTGCATGCTGCTTTAAAACAGGTACTCGGCAGCCATGTTAACCAGGCCGGATCAGCGGTAGACGACAGCCGCCTGCGTTTCGATTTCACTCATTTTGCCCCGGTAACTGCCGAACAACTGACGGAAGTGGAAACCATCGTCAATGATGTTATTCTTGGCAATACCGGCGTCGGGATTATTGAAACTACCCAGGACCTAGCCAAAGAAATGGGAGCCATGGCGCTGTTTGGCGAAAAGTACGGGGAACGGGTACGGGTGGTCGTTGTTGACAGTTTCAGCAAGGAACTGTGCGGCGGGACTCATGTCGGCGCTACCGCGGAGATTGGCCTCTTCAAAATTGTCAGCGAGACAGGTATCGGTGCCGGCATGCGGCGGATTGAGGCTGTTACCGGCTATGGCGCCCATGAATACTTAAAAGCGCAGAACGAATTGATTAAAGAAGCTGCTGCTGCCTTAAAAACGCGGCCGGAAGAGATCGTCGCCCGTATCGACAGTCTCAATAACCGGGTCCGTGAACTGGAAAAGGAAGTAAGCGCCTTACAGACCAAGCTGGCGAAAAATGAGGTCCAGGACCTGTTAACGGCTGTACAGGAAATTAACGGCATCCAGGTTGTGATCGGTCAGGTTGCCGCCTCAGATATGGAAAACCTGCGCGCTACCGGCGACATGGTCCGCGACCGCTTGCAATCCGGGGTAGTTGTGCTGGGAGCTGTCAACGGCGACAAAGTTAATTTCATTGCGATGGCAACTGCCGATTGCGTCAGCAAGGGCATTCATGCCGGCAATATCATTAAAGCAACTGCCAAAGCTGCCGGCGGCGGCGGCGGCGGACGCCCCGACATGGCTCAGGCTGGCGGCAAACAGCCGGAAAAAATTGCGGAAGCACTGCAAATTGCCGGACAAATTATACAGTCACAGGTTCAATAATTATCAGCTACAGGCAGGCTTTAAAGCCTGCCTGTAAAAATTTAATAACTTAACAGGAAAAATATAACGTCAAGTCGAATATATATGTTCATAGTTTGTAGATAATATTAGGGAGGAGGAGGCTTCATGACCAACACATCCCAGGAAACCATGATGTTTAAAGTAAATAATGACGATACCAACGCCGCTGAAGTAATCCTGACCACTGTCTATCAATCACTTAAGGATAAAGGGTATAACCCTATTAATCAGTTGGTTGGCTATCTGCTGTCAGGCGATCCAACGTACATTACCAGCCATAATAACGCCCGTGGTTTGATTCGTAAGCTGGAGCGCGATGAAATCATCGAAGAGTTAGTGCGGGCCTATCTAAAAGGCAAATAAATGGACTACCATGCGCTTGGCCGGACAGGCCTAAACGTATCACGACTTTGTTTCGGTGGACTTACTATTGGCCCCTTGCAGTCAAACCGCCCGTTAGCCGAAGGTACAGCTATTATTCGGGCGGCGCTTGACAAAGGGGTCAATTTTATTGATACTGCTGAATTATATGGTACTTATCCATATATCCGCGCAGCTATCCGGGATAACAGACATAATGTCATCGTTGCTTCCAAATCCTATGCCTATACCTATGAAGCTATGAGAAGCAGTGTGGAAACAGCCTGCCGGGAAATAGGCCGTGATTATATTGATATCTTTTTATTGCATGAACAATCGTCCCGGCTGACACTGAAAGGTCATGCCGCAGCGCTGGCCTATCTAGGCGATGCCAAACGGCAGGGGCTTATCCGCGCAATCGGGGTATCTACCCACACCATTGATGTCGTACGCGCTGCTGCCCTCATCGAGGAGATTGATGTAATCCACCCGCTCATAAACCTGAAAGGTATTGGCATTACCGACGGAACTGCCGGCGAAATGCTGGCCGCCATTCAGTTCGCCGTTGATTGCGGCAAAGGCATTTATGCCATGAAAGCATTGGGCGGCGGGCACTTAAACGCGATCGCCGCCGAGGCATTTAGCTGGATTCTGGCTCAGCCCGGCATAACCTCAATTGCGGTCGGCATGCAGTCGGTCGCTGAAGTAAAGCTGAACGCCGCTTTGTTTGCCGGCGAGATTCCTGACCGGCAGTTATGGGACAAGGTAACAGCCGTTCCCCGCAGGCTGCTGGTGGAAGACTGGTGTGCCGGCTGCGGTCAATGTGCCCGGCACTGTCCGATGGGAGCCATAGCGGTTATTGACGGCAAAGCCGCTGCGGATTATGCCCGGTGTGTATTATGCGGCTACTGCGGCGCGTATTGTCCGGAATTTTGTTTAAAAATTATTTAACAATTTTATTAATTATTGGCAAATATTATGGAGGATATATGCGCATACTAGCACTTGACGTGGGAGACAAAACCATTGGTATTGCCGTTTGCGATGAACTCATGTTAACGGCACAGGGAGTGGAAGTCATCAGGCGGTCTACTGCTGCCAGAGATTTTGCCAGGCTGCAGGAGCTAATTACACAGTACCAGGCAGAACTTGCCGTGGTCGGCCTTCCCAAAAATATGAATGGAACCATCGGACCACGGGGGGAACTTGTAAAAAAGTTTGCTGCCGCCATGGCCCAAGCGATTCCTGGTATTGAGATTACCTTCTGGGATGAGCGCCTCTCGACGGTCGCAGCCGAAAAATCGCTGATAGCGGCTGATGTCAGCCGTGCCAAACGTCGTCAGGTGATTGACAAGATGGCTGCCGTTTTTATTTTGCAAGGTTATCTCGACAGCTTGCCGCGAGGTTAACCATCCTTTCCATAGGTTTCCTTGACAGGATATGTTTTGTAGGATACAATTAACATTGCGTATGAGTAAAATGAGGTGAAAAAATGGCTGATAATGAGAAAGACGATATGCTGGAATTTGATGATGAGCCGGTTGTAGTCATGACTGATGAAGAAGGCAACGAATACTATTACCGCGAAGATATGATCATTCCTGTAGGTGACAAGCAGTTTGCCATCCTGGTACCCATCGAAGTGGAAGAAGAGGGCTGTGAATGCAGCGATGACAGCTGTGGCTGCGGCTGCGGCGACGAAACCGACGTGTTTATTGCCAGAATCGATGTTGATGAGAATGGCGAAGAAATCTATGTCGATCCTACTGATGAAGAGTTTGAAGCAGTTCGTAAAGCCTATGAGGAAATGGTTTTTGAAGACGAAGAGGAATAAACAGGATAAAGCAAACACGGCCTCAGCCGAGCCTTTGGCGAAAGAGGAAGCCGATGTTGCCCTTATCCAGGCGAAAGTTATACTTTCTATCAGGATAAAAAAGAAGCCGAACAGGCTTCTTTTTTTCCGTACTTGCGGCCTGCCAGACTGGACCGGAGGTTTAGCCGGTTTCCTTTTTGCGTTATTTGTCTATTCATGGTTAATATATTATAATATAATAGTTTTGAAATTACAGGAAAGGGGGGGAATGAGTGCTATTGCTGCTGACCCCGATAACAAAAAAAATAATTGCAGGTGTTCTAGCTGCAAGCATTGTCAGTTTTGGCGCCCTGCTGGGCTGGACGTTAGCTCAGCCTGCCGGCGGCAACGATGAACCGGTTCTGGTCATAATTAAGCCGGGCAGCCCGACGAAAGCCATTGCCGAAGATCTAACAACGCGTCACTTAATCAAAAATGCGTTCATTTTCCGGCTTTCCGCCAAGCTGCAGGGAGTAGAAAATTCACTGCAGGCCGGCGAATATGCTATTAGCGCCAATATGCCGGTGCAGCAAATACTGTCGATGATGGCGCACGGCCAAACAGCCTACTTGCAAATTACCATTCCCGAAGGCTATACCGTAGACCAGATCGCAGCCCTGCTAGCCGAGAAAAAAATAGCGGACCCGGAAAAATTTAAGACTCTGGCGAAAACATTTGCACCTTATCCCTATATGGCCGCTGAAGCCAATACCAAATATACGGCGGAAGGGTTCATTTTTCCTGATACCTATCGACTGGCCAAAGGCGTCAGTGAAGAAGAACTGCTGGCCATGATGGTCAAGCAGTTTGACGCTAAACTAACCCCGGATTTAAGACAGCGCGCCCAAGAGCTGGGGCTTTCCCTGCGGGAAGTGATTATTCTGGCCTCCCTGGTAGAAAAAGAGGCCAAACTAAGTGAGGAACGGCCGGTAATTGCCGGTGTATTTGCCAATCGGCTGAAACAAGGCATGCCTTTGCAGTCTTGCGCCACTATCCAGTATATTCTTGGTTATCCCAAGGCCGAGCTTACTATTCAGGATACGCAAATAAACTCACCTTATAATACCTATCAAATCATGGGCTTACCGCCAGGACCTATTGCCAATCCCGGCAGCGCTGCCATCAAAGCCGTGCTGTTTGCCGATAAGACAGACTATCTCTATTTTGTGGCGGACAAGCAGGGCAGACACCATTTCAGCAAGACTTATGAAGAACATTTGGTGGCCATCAATCAGGTGCAGAC
>JAEZQV010000172.1 GCA_023441125.1 Bacillota bacterium | reverse complement strand
TTACCGAAGTGGAAGAGCTGTTAAAACAGCCGAATTCTTTTCAGCCTACAGGCCTAAGGGACAAAGCCATGCTGGAATTATTATACGCTACCGGTATCAGAGTCTCAGAACTTATTTCACTTAACATATCTGATGTGAATCTGGATATGGGCTATATCAAGTGTTATGGCAAAGGCGCCAAGGAACGCATTGTTCCGCTTGGTTCCATTGCCGCTAAATGTGTCCAGGAATATATCGGCAAAGGGCGTCCCAAACTGGTACGCACGTATGAGGAGCCTTCCTTGTTTGTTAATCACCACGGCAACCGCCTGACCAGACAGGGCTTTTGGAAAATCATTAAAAAATATGCGCTGGAAGCTAATATTACCAAAGAGATCACACCGCACACCCTGCGTCATTCCTTTGCTACCCATCTGTTGGAAAATGGCGCTGACTTGCGCTCCGTTCAGGAAATGCTGGGGCATGCCGATATCTCTACAACCCAGATTTATACCCATGTAACCAAAAATCGTCTGAAAGAAGTATATGATAAAACGCATCCGCGTGCATAATACTATAAATATACTGCTTACAGAGGGAGCTATACAACTTGTATAAACGAATCTTTGTAATTGTACTTGACAGTGTCGGTATCGGCGCTATGCCTGATGCCCGTGAATATGGCGATGAAGGAGCCAATACACTGGTACATATTGCGAAACACGAGGGCGGATTACAATTGCCGGTACTGACCAGCATGGGTTTGGGTCTGATTGAACCTATCGCGGGCGTTCCTGCAGTTTCCCGCCCTATTGCTGCTTACGGCAAAATGGCTGAGCTGTCTAAAGGCAAGGACACGACCAGCGGTCATTGGGAACTGGCCGGCTGTCCGCTGTTTACTGCTTTTCCGGTTTACCCGGACGGGTTTCCGCCGGAAGTTATCGAAAAATTTAAATTGTTTACCGGGTTAGACGTGCTGGGCAACAAAGCAGCTTCCGGCACCGAGATAATCGTCGAACTGGGTGCAAAGCATATGCGCACCGGCCGGCCGATTGTCTATACATCAGCCGACAGCGTCTTCCAGATAGCCGCTCATGAAGCAATAATTCCATTGGAGCGGTTATACCAATTGTGCAGGATTGTCAGGGAAAAAGTGTGTACCGGCAACCATGCCGTAGGCCGGATTATTGCCAGGCCATTTATCGGTGAACCCGGCAGTTTCAGCCGTACTGCCAACCGTCATGATTACAGCCTGGAGCCGCCGTTAGCCACGGTGCTGGATGGAATGAAAGCGGCGGGATTAGCGGTAATTGGTATCGGTAAAATTGCCGATATTTATGCTAACAGGGGACTGACCGAGAGCTACCCCACCAAGTCCAATCGGCATGGTATGGAAATAATTACCCGCCTGGCCGGTGAAAACTTGCCCCCGGGGCTCATAATGGCCAACCTTGTTGAGTTTGACAGTGTTTATGGACATCGTAATGATGTTGCCGGTTATGCTAACGCGCTTACGGAGTTCGATACAGCCCTGTCAGGCTTGTTAGCCGCACTGACCCCGGATGATTTATTGCTGATTACCGCTGACCACGGCTGTGATCCAACGCAGCCGGGAACTGACCATACGCGGGAATATGTCCCGCTGTTGGCATACACACATCGGTTGGCGCAGGCACGTCAACCCGTCAGTCTGGGAATGCGCACCACATTTGCCGATGTGGGAGCCACGGTGGCAGATAATTTTTGTCTGGCGGCCTTGGCCTATGGTCAAAGTTTTCTAAAAGATTTGCTGAGGTGAGATAGGTAAGTGCATGCTATCGATGTAATTGCCAAGACCCGTGACGGGTTGGAATTATCAGCGGCGGAAATTGAGTGGTTCATCCGCGCGTATACTGACGAGGAAATACCAGATTACCAGATGGCTGCCTGGCTGATGGCAGTCTTTTTCCGTGGTATGACCGATCAGGCCACGGCGGCGCTGACGATGGCCATGGCCCGGTCTGGTGAAACCGTGGATTTAAGCCAGGTTCCGGGAATAAAGGTAGACAAACATAGCACCGGGGGAGTGGCTGACACAACCACGCTAGTACTGGCCCCTCTGGTTGCCGCCGCCGGCGTGCCGGTTGCTAAAATGTCCGGCAGAGGCCTGGGCTTTACCGGCGGGACGATTGATAAACTAGAGGCCATTCCCGGGTTTAAAACTACCCTGGATCGGCAGGCTTTTATCAGTAATTTAAAAAAATACCATATTGCCATAACCGGGCAATCAGCCGCCATTGCCCCTGCAGACGGAAAGCTGTATGCCCTGCGCGACGTAACAGCCACTGTCGAGAGCATTCCTTTGATTGCTTCCTCGATAATGAGCAAAAAAATTGCTTCCGGTGCGGATAAAATCGTGCTCGATGTAAAGGTTGGCAATGGTGCGTTCATGAAAAACCGGACTGACGCCATTAAGCTGGCCGAAACCATGGTTCGCATCGGCCAGCTTGTTGGCCGGGAAACTGTGGCCGTACTGACAAGCATGGAAGAACCGCTCGGTATGGCCATTGGCAACAGTCTGGAGATACGGGAGGCAATTGAACTCTTAGCAGGCCGCGGGGAAGCGGCACTTAAAGAAGTATGCCTGACACTCGGTGCGCAAATGTTGCTGCTGGGCGGCAAAACGGCAACGCCGGCAGCAGGCCGCCGGCAGTTGGAAGCCTTGCTGACTGGCGGACAGGCGCTGGCGAAATTCAGCGAATTTATTGCCAGTCAGAACGGTGATCCAACGGTCATCCACACCGCTGACAAACTGCCTTCAGCCCGTTTTGTGCGGGAGGTCACGGCCGACAGGCCTGGCTATGTGGCCGCAGTCAACGCTGCGCAAGTAGGCTATGCGGCGATGCGGCTGGGAGCTGGCCGGGAGTATAAAGGGCAGACTATTGATTTGGCGGCAGGCATCTTAATGCACTGCCGGATAGGCCAAGCTATCAAGCACCGGCAAGTGCTGGCGACACTCCACACCAACGAAGAGTCCCGGCTGGAACAGGCGGCAGCGGTGCTGCAACAGGCAATACAAATTGGTGACCAACCCCTTGCCGCTCCGCAGCTGCTGTTAGGGTTGGTTGACAAATACGGCTGGCATGATCGACTGGAATAATACCAGTCGATTTTTTTTTATTGTTATTTGGGTTTAAGCACTCATAATCCGGGAAACCATAAATTAAAAGAAAGGAGTGTTATCTTTGTTACGAAAAACTATGCTGGTAACATTACTGGTATTCGCGCTAACTGTTGTTCTCGGGTACAGCGCAGCAGCGGCGCCTGCGCCGGCAGCGCCGGCAGCGGCAAGATCACAAGCCGGCGCAACTCTGGAGACAAGTGCCGTTTCCGCGGTGCTCATGGATGAAAATGGCACTGTACTTTATGAAAAAGACTCGCATAAACGCCTGCCACCTGCCAGTGTAACCAAGATTATGACTCTGTTGCTGGCCGTCGAGGCAATCGAACAGGGGCGAATAAGCCTTACCGACGAAGTATTCACCAGTGAAAACGCGTGGCGACAGGGCGGATCTCAGATTTGGCTGGAACCAGGCGAAAAGATGACCGTGAAAGAACTGCTGTCGGCAGTTGCCGTCGTCAGTGCCAACGACGCGGCCGAGGCTTTGATGGAGCATATTTACGGCA
>JAEZQV010000131.1 GCA_023441125.1 Bacillota bacterium | reverse complement strand
CGTAACACTTAGCCTGAGCCCAGTGCAGCGGATTGGTATCTTCCTCAATGTCAGCTAAATCGGCGGTAGTGGATTTGATTTCGTCAATCGTCACCGCCGGGCCGCCGGCTTCATCAGCGGCCGTAATTACGCCGTCGGCCCGACCGCTGATCTGCATGCATACATCAGCCAGCTCGACGATGATGGTCAGGCTTACCTCCGCTTCGTAGCCGGCGCCTTGTGACTGCTGCAGCCGGCGATGAATCCGGCTCCCCTCCTGCAGCCGCGAACTGCCGGTAAAGGCAGCGGTCAAATCTCCCGACCGCAGCACAAACTCAACTAAATTACGGACAGATGTTTTAATCATTCTTTTTGCAGTCATCCACCATGTTCCTCTACCCGCTTACTTGCTGCCGGCTTCCTTATAAAGCGTATGGCAGGCAAGTAAATAGTAACACGAACAAACGTTCAAAACAAGCAAAGAAAGGTGGCCAGATCACGCTGCCCAATTTTTCGGCATTAGAGGCCTTCACCGCCGCCTTTCCCTTTGCCGTCAATGGCTTTGACTAAACCTTTTCAATAGCAGCACTTCATTGCCTTTGGCGTTATAGACCAGCCGGTCGCACAGCATTTTCATCATCAGCAGGCCCCGGCCGCATTCCGCCAATCCCAGCCGGTCAAACGCAGCAGCCAATTCTTCGTCTGCGACCTCTCGCTTGAGCAGAATGTCCCTGAGGGCCGGGCTAAAGCCGGGACCTTGATCTTTGACTCTGATTATCAGCCGCTGCCCCAGGCGTTTTAGCCTGACAGTAACCTGCTCACCGGCGCGCAGGCCGTTATTGACGGCTTCATTGACGGCCACCTCCAGCATGACCGCGTCGTCCGGCACGTTGCGTTCCAGAAACTCGGCGATCATTAGCTGGGCTGTCGCCAGTTCGGCCTGCGTCTTAATGACAAACTCGATTCCCCTCTTTGCCTCAAGAATCTCCACACACACAGCCGAAAAATCATCGCTCCGCTCGGGACACTGCCACAGCCGCTCCAGCCAGGCCGTACATTGGGAAAGGCCGGTAAAATGTTCCGGGCCATAGAGCTCAATCAGATCAGATACGCCGTCACTCATCAGGCAGTATGTTTCTCCCGGCTTAAACGGCACGGTAATTGTTTGAATTTCCGCTTGCTCAAACATGCCCAGATAGCCGCTGAATACCGGCACTAATACGCATTCCTGCCGTTTTGCCGCCAGAAAGAAGTGTATCCCGCCGGTAATGACGGTAAGCTGATAGGCAGTGAAGTCAAAATCAAAATACATCAGGCCGGCAAATGATTCTTCATATAAATACTGCATCATCCGCCGGTTGATATACTGAAAGTCGTCCTCACCGATTTCCCGGCCGCTCAGCAGCCGCTGGTCCAACAAGATTTTAACGGTAGCCGTTTGCAGTGCCGTTGCCATGCCGTGTCCGCTGACATCCACGATGTAACCGCGCAGCTTTTGCTCCTGCTCAAACCACTCAAAATTAACAAGATCCCCGCTAACTGTATGATAGGGTAAAAACATGGTATTAACACGGACCTTGGCACTGCAGAAAGGTTTAGGCAGCGTATCGCGCTGTACTCTGGCCGCCAGGGTAAGTTCCCGCTGGGTTTGTGCGTCCTTGTGGCGAAGTTGTTCCTCCATCAGTTTGCGTTCGGTAATATCGACAAGGGTGATTGCCTGCTGCCGGTTGTTGCCTGCTCCGCTGGGCAGGGAATAGGTGCGCACCCAGGCCCAGCCCAGCCGGCCGTCTGCCCGGAAAAAGCGGAATTCGCCGGAGTCCTCTGCCGCCAGCTGCTGCCCGGACTGGATAAAGCCGGACCAAACCTTTTCCCGGTCGGGCGGATAGATGATATCCAGAATAGCCCGGGGGTTAATCAGGCAGGCCTGGCCTGACTGGCCGGTAATTTTTTCATAGGCCGGACTGATGTAGAGAAACCGTTTGTCATCCCGGATCATAAAAACTTCATTGATATTTTCGGCCAGTTGCCGGAACTTGGCTTCACTTTCCCGCAGTTTGGCTTCAATTTTTTTCTTTTCGGTCACATCAATTAGGACGACCAGGTCGGCCTGCTGGCTGTTGATGGTGATAGGGGCGGTTTTGGAGAGGCCGTTTTTAATTTCACCGGCTTTCGTGATGAATTCAACATCATAGGTGTTCACTTCTTTCGGTCTGGTCATATCTGCCAGGATAGCCGCATTCTGCCGGACCGATTCCGGCGTAAAGTGCCGACAGATATGGCTGCCGATAATTTCTCTGCGATCATAGCCCATCACGGCAATGCCCACATCATTGATAAATTTAATAATACCCGCCTGAAGGATCATTACGACTTCGGGCGCGTTGTTAACAATGGCCGCATACCGTTCATGGCTTTCTTTCAGTTGCCGCTCCAGCCTTTTCCGCGCGCTGATGTCCCGCGAAATGCCGATCAGTCCGGCCACTTTGCCTGTTTTATCAAAAAAAGGACTTTTTATCGTTTCCACTTCCAGGATTGCACCACTGACCAGCGGTAAACCTTCTTCACTTTTGACAATTCTGCCGGTAGCCAGCGCCTCCCAGTCATCCATGAGACATTTTTGGGCAAAATCTTCATCCTGCAGGATATCCAGGATGGTCTTGCCGATGGCCTCTGCCTCCGTTACGCCGTACAATTGTTCCAGACAGGCCTTATTACAGCCTAGCAGCATGCTGTTGACATCTTTATAAAAAATAAAATCCGGAATCGTGTCGATCATGGTTTTTAAAAATTCTTTTTGCTGGTTAAGTTCCAGCTCCAGCTGTTTTCTCCGGGTAATTCGCCGGGCAAAACCGATTGTTCCCGTAATTTCCCCATTATTGCCGGCTACCGGCGCAACATAGGTATCATACCAGATGCTGCCGGTCTTATTTTCATAGAGCTGATCGGCAATCCGCGGTTTGCCCGACTGCATGACGGCCTCATCCACAGCCCGGTATTGGCGGGCCATGTGCGCCGGAAAGACTTCAAAATCCGTTTTGCCGATTATCTGAATGCCTTTCAGAATGCCATATTTCTCAAAGCGTTTATTAATGACAAGATATGTACCGCTCCGGTCTTTCATCCAGGCCGAGTTGGGCATGGTGTCAAAAATTAATTGTATCTGTTTCAGCCGTTGTTCCGGCATGAGGCGACCTCCCCCCCTACCGCTATGGTTCCGCAAGTTTGCATAAGTTGGCTCTAGGCTGATTATCCGTCCGCGTCAGCCTAGAGCCTTTATGCTTGTTATGTTATTCAATATGTAAAACCCGGTCCAACCTGGTCCGTTTCAATATTTCCGCCGCCATCCCCTGCACCCCGGTCAATACCAGCCCGCCGTTCCGCTCCCCGGTACGCTTATGGATAGTGACCAGCACACCCAACCCCGAACTGTCAATGTACTGTAAGCCGGCGAGGTCAAAGCGGATATGAATGACGCCCCGTTCAATGGCTGCCAATAATTCATCCCGTAATTCGCCCGCATCATGCGCATATAGTTTGCCAGCTAACGCTACGGTGGCCTGATTGCCGTTAACATCAAATACGTGCTTCATTCTCCACATCCTTTTTTCATCTTAATCGGTGAGTCGAGACTCCCGCCTCTATAGGCGGCGTCAATTCAGGTGGAGTTGATTCTCCACCTGCTCCCCCGACGTTTCAGTTCTGCTGCAACGAGTTCACTTTACACCCGGAATTTGTTGATCAGGCTTTGCAGATGCTGTGCCATGGCGCTGGTCTGCTCCGAGCTGGCCGCGATAGTTTCAATCGTGGCTGTAGTCTCCTCGACAGCAGCCGAAACCTGCTGAGCATCACGCTCGGTTCGTTCAATGTCCTCTGCCACCACCTCGATAAGCTGGACAATTTTATCGGACGAAGCAATTTCATCAGTGGTTACCTTGGCAATCCCGTCCACATCACGCACCGTTTCCGCCACAGCCAGCAAAATATCCTCCAGTGATTTATCGGCCTTCTGCACGGCCGTCACACCGTTCTCAACCTCCGTAAGACTATGTTGCATGGCCAGCACGGCACTGTCGGTATTCGCGACAATCTTGCCCACGAGCTGGGAAATATTATCCGCCTCGGTATTGGACTGCTCCGCCAATTTTCTTACTTCTTCGGCGACCACGGCGAAGCCCCGCCCGGCTTCACCGGCCCGGGCCGCCTCAATGGCAGCATTGAGGGCCAGCAGATTGGTTTGTTTGGCAATGCCGGTAATTGTTTCGTTAATCATGCCAATCCGCTGCGAATCGGCGTTTAATACGGTGATAACCTTCTCCGCTTCTTTTGTCTTGGCATAGATTGTGTCCATACTGTGCTTGACGGCGGTAACAACCGACCGTCCGCTCCGGGCTGCCGCCTGGCTTGTTGCCGAATTACCGGTAGCCGAGCCGGCTTTGTCTTTGGCGATCTGAATCAGCGAGGACAACTCCACCAAAACTTGTGCGGTCTCTGTGCTGGAACCGGAAGCTTCCTCCATCGAACGGGCCACATCCTGAATTTCTTGGGAAATATTAGCGGCTGCCGTTGATACCTCATTGGCTGATGCCGCCATTTGCTGCGATGCCGCCGCCAGTTCAACCGAGCTGCTCCGTACTGCTTTGACGACTTCCAGTTGCCCCGCAATCATGGTGTTGAAAGACTGGCCCAGCTGTCCAAGCTCATCTTTCGTCCGTACGGCAGCGGTAACCAATAAATTACCGGTACTGGCTTCCGCCATCAGCGCCTGCAGTTCCTTAATCGGTCTGGTAATGCTGCGGGCCGCGAAAAAGCCGATAACAATGCCGCTGATGGTAGCCAGCAGGGCAGCAGCGCCGGCAGTATACCTGGCATGCCGGGCATTCTTAACCGTACCGGCCACGGCCTGGTCAATACTTTCCCGCCGGGCTTTTTCCGCCTGTTCGACTTTGGCCAGCAATTCTTTGGCCAGCGGCGCCAGCTCAAGGACCAGCGAATTTAGGGCCGCTTCTTTATTGCCGGCCTTAATGGACGCAATCACTTTTTGTTCGGCAACCTGCGAGTATTTATCATCCAGGGCCTTAAGTTCGCCAATTAGTTGCCGCGTGGCCTCGGTGCGGGCTCTGGCTAGCATGTCTTGCTCAAGTTTCCCATTTTCTTCGGCGGCCCGCTTATATTCCGCGACATACCGCTCATCTCCATATATGTAATAGGCCCGTACATTGGCGGTTTTAGCCATGGCATTAAACGCAATCGCATTCACCATTTCCAGATTGGGGATATCATGATTACCCAGTGTGGCAATGTGCTCCTCCGCTTCACCGCTTAAATAAATGGTATAGGCAAAACCGGCCGCTGCCACCAGAATAACTAATAAGAAAGAACCGATCAGTTTCTTGGCCAATGTCAAATTCTCCATCTCCCGCCTTCATAGCTTGGTACATATAACATAATGAAATTATACTCTTTATTATGATTTTCGGAAATAAAAATTTTGTTATATTCTGTTATATTTGCACCTACTACAAACTGATAATGCAAAGAACACCGGCTTGCAGATGGCAATGCCGGTGTTCTTGTTCATGCCGGTACAGGTTTCAGGGGATCATCCAGGCCAGAA
>JAEZQV010000110.1 GCA_023441125.1 Bacillota bacterium | reverse complement strand
GGCCGTAGGCGATAGTGTCCTGCGGCTTTTTTATTTTGCCCAAAAGCAACAGGGCGCTGATTACTCCGGCGCTTAGGCACCCTAAGAGCACAGTGAATAGTAATTTATCTGCGCCCAGCCATAAGCCGAGGGCAAAGATCAATTTGATATCGCCGCCGCCAATGCCGCCCTTAGTGATTACGGCTAACAATAGAAAACCAGCACCGCCGGTGGCGGCGGCAATAAGGCGGCTAATAAAGGTTTCCGGCAGATAGGCGGCGAAAACCACTGCGGCTAACAGCAGGCAGAACACCACTTTGTCTAAAATAATCTGCTGTTCAAAATCCATAATGCTAATAAATACCATAAACGCTATAAAAACCCACAAAATAAAAAGCTGGCGTATATCATTCACCGTATAATAACCCAAAACGTATAAAGGAAAAAGCAAAAAAAACAGACTGATTTTTCTCCGGGTTTGATTTTTTCCCAGGTTTTCAGGTTTTGCCAACAGGGTTACAGCTTGTTGCAAGCAATATTGCATAACCATTGCTAATATTTTACTTAGAAGCAGTGTGAAAATAAAAATTAACAAAAGTATAGGGAAAACTGCAGCCTGTGCGGGCATATTAATCAGCCTCTCGTTATTATTAAGATTTTTTACATTGTTATTAGCTACTATAACATAATCGTTAAGTATTCACATACATAATTAACTTTATTTGGTTTAAGTTTTTTTCACAGAGATATCTTGTACATTTTCTGATAATGATTTACTATTATTTTAGAAGGTATTTTACATAAATCTAATAAAAAACTAATAAATTGGCAAACTTGTCGAAAGATAAGGACGCAAAGCCGAGGGTCTAACGATTTGATCTATGACAGCCTGGTTGCACATATAGAAAGCAACCGGGCATTTTTATTTTCCCAAGAAAGCAATACTACGCTGCAGCTATTGTCGCAAATGAGTAAGTTAGGAGGATTTTGTTTTGCCTGCATTGCCAAAAAACGTTAAAAACAAACTGGAGCAGCTAACGTCAAATCAACTGGTCATAATTGCTTTTGTGGCAAGTTGTTTAGTGGCATTCATGCTCTATTTCTACTTATCCGGCATAGAGGACAAGCAGCAGCAAACGGTACAGCCGCTTGCAGGTGTTGTGGTTGCGGCCGCAGATATTCCCGAAAGAACGGTAATTGGCGCGGATATGCTGAAAATCGTACATATGCCCCAGGAACTTGTCCAGCCAGATGCCCTCCATGATGTAAATGAGGCTACCGGAAAAATCGCCAAAGTCAGGATCCTGCAGGGTGATCCGCTAACCTCGAAAAAAATATACACAGATGCAAAGCTGGAGGGATTTATTGGCGGCATTCCGCCGGATAAACGGGCCATTTCCATTGCCATAACCGATACAACAGGCATTTCCGGTTTCGCCAAAACAGGCGATTATGTGGATGTAATGCTGGTGACCGATAAGAGTCAGAAAAACGCAATTGCCGGTAAAATGCTTTTGCAGAATATCCTGCTGCTGGCAGTTAATAAAAACACTGATGCGGCCGGCAACAAAAAAGACAGCACAAAAGAACAAATGGTTACAGCCACATTGGCCGTTTCCCCGGAAGAGGCCATCCGCCTGGCCGTTGCCCAGTCGCAGGGGACCGTGTATCTTGTGCTGCGGCCTGTGAATCCTGCGGAAAACTATGTCCTGACTACTGAAATTATCGCTCCCCAGGCTGGTCAGGGAACGGTGGAAGCAGCGCCGCCCCCGCCGGCAGCCGTTGCCCCCGCCGCACCGGTTGGGCAAGCGCCTGCACCGCCGGAAATAAGGTCATTACATAACATCTCTGTTATCCGAGGAAATTCAATGGACACAGTGAACGTACGATAAGGGGAACTGGTGATGAAGCTGACAAAAACACCTGAATGGAAGCAATTTATCCGGATCTGTTGTTTTTTCATTATGATCTTGGTTACAGAAACGGCCATGGCCCAGGAAAACCTGGTGATGGATGTAAATCAATCCACTTGCTTAAATACTGGCGGCGAGATTGCCCGCATTGCCATTGCCAATCCAGCCATTGCCGATGTCACCGTGATTGCCAAAACAGAACTGCTGATTGTAGCGAAAAAATCGGGCACCACGACGCTGTACATCTGGACCAGTGACGGTATGCGCCAGGAATATGCGGTCAGTATCCTGGACTATGATACCAAGACTGCGGCAGCAATAGAGAAAATGATCGGCTATGCCGGCGTTACCGCCGAGAAAATCGGCGATAAAATTTTGCTGGAAGGCAAAGTCGAAAATCAGCTGCAAAAAAACCGCGCCCAAAAGATTGCGGAAATGTATAGTGAGAAGGTCGTCAATCTCCTGCAAATGACCCATCCTGAACAAATACGGCTGGAAGCAAAAATTCTGGAGATTTCGACCGACAAAGTCAAAAAACTGGGCATTCAATACGCAAATGCCTCGGATATCGATCCCGTTAGCGGGATTGTAACGATTGGACCAAGCGGCATTTTCGGCTTCGGCCAGACTTTTGCCAATTCCCGCGATTCGTCCAGTTCCAAACTGGGCGGATATGCCGATATTAACGCGACGCTGCAGGCACTGATTACCAACGGCGATGCCCGGGTGCTTTCCCAGCCGGCTATGGTCACCATGAGCGGGGAAAAAGCCAATATTCTCATTGGCGGGGAAATCCCCATCCCGATGAGCAATTCCGAGGGACAGCTTACCGTTGAATGGCGCGAATACGGCATTAAGCTCAATATCGAGCCCCAGGTGGATGAAGACCGCCAGATTACCAGCAAGGTAAATGCGGAAGTAAGTACGCTCGACAGTTCCTCGGCAGCGGCTATCAATCTTAGCAACGGCCTGTCAATACCGGCGCTGCGTTCCCGCAAAGCGGAAACCGTCATTCATCTGCCGTCCGGCAGTACGATGGCAATCGGCGGCCTGCTGGCCTCTGATGAAGGCAAACAAGTAACCAAATTCCCGTTTTTAGGCGATCTGCCCATTTTGGGCCAATTTTTCCGCAGCACGACTACGAGCAAGGAAAAGAAAGAAATAATTATTCTGGTGACCCCTACACTGGTGGATGAAACAACGCCGGTTGCCATGTCCGCCGAAATGAAAGCTCTATTGGCGGAAAAGACCGCCAAATAAATATCCCAGCCGCAGGCTAAGAAAGTAAAGCGTGGTGAAAAAAGTGACAGAAGAAATCAGAAACGGAATTATCATTACGATATTCAGTACGGCGTCGGCTGTCGGCAAAACGCTGCTGAGTATTAATATGGCCGCTGAACTCGCGAATAATGGCTATCAGGTTTGTATTGCCGATTTGGATTTGCAATTTGGCGATGTCTGCAATTATCTTCAGTTATCGCCGCAGCAAACAATTTTTGCTGCGCAACAAGCCGTAGCGCAGAATACAGCCGGGTCATTTGAACTAGATCAATATCTTACTTCTTACCGGTGCGGTACAACGGCCTTTTCTGTCCTGGCAGCACCGCTGAAGCTGGAAGAAGCCTATAATGTCTCAACCCCTGCCGTAACCTCGGTGCTTAATGAGCTTCGCAAGCAGTACGATTATATTGTGCTGGATACAACCGCGGCGTTTAGCGACCTGAATCTGGCGATCATGGACATCAGCACTATTATCACCTTTGTCGGTATCGTCGACTTTATCCCCACGATTAAAAATATGAAGGTCGGCTACGATACCATGCGCAGCATCGGCTATGAAAAAAACAAGATCCGGATGATCCTAAACCGCAGCAATTCCAAAACGCTCATCGAACTGCAGGATGTTGAACAGTTGCTGGAAGAACATTTTTACCATGTATTGCCGAATGATTTCGCCACGGCTATTGCTTCGCTGCATAATGGGATTCCGTTAGTTGCCTGCACCGAAAAAACAGGCTTAAGCAGGAGTATACAAGAACTTGTCGCAAAATATACCAACCGCCTGCCAGCGGATGGGGAACAGGAAAAAGCCTCTTTGTCAGCCTGGATGAAACGGATATTTACATAACTATCAGAAAGGAATAAACCATGCAGGAATATCGCGTTTTACTGATTGAGCAAAACCGGATCATGCTGGAACGTTTGTCCAGTGTAATCCGGAATACCAAGGGATTCCAGCTGGTTTCCCGTTCACTGGACGCCCGGGAGGCTTTGGGACAGGGCGGTGTATTTGTCCCTAATCTGGTTTTACTGGATATTGATGTGCCGGAAAGTGTGCCGCTTGTGCGGGAATTTGCCCGCGCTTTTCCGCAGGCCGGTATCCTGTGCCTGAGCAGCCAGTGGAACGCCCAGGCCGCCAGCACCGTAGTAAAGGCCGGCGCCAAAGGTTATTTAATCAAACCGTTTATCAGCGAAGAACTGGTGGCAGCCGTTAATACCTTTGGCAACAGCGGCATGGGGATGGTCAGTGAGATTATGACCTTTTTCAGCCCTAAAGGCAAGAGCGGCAAAACAACTTTGATTGCCAATCTGGCCATGGCTTTGGCCAGGAAAAGCGGCCAAAGCGTGGCGATCATCGATGCCGATTTGCAGTTTGGCGATATGGCCGTATTTTTTAACCTGGACCCACAAAGTACCATCCGGGAAGCTACCCGGGATATTAAATTCCTGTCGCCCATTTCCCTGAATTCCTACTTTTTGCCGGTAGTGGAC
>JAEZQV010000488.1 GCA_023441125.1 Bacillota bacterium | reverse complement strand
ATATTTACGGCAGAAGATCCGCAGCAAACGGCAAAAGCCATCTATTTGTCAACAAGCCGTTTTCACCATCCGGCTTTGTAAATGAATGGTGTGATCCGGCTATAGACCAGAATGTGCAAGCGGTCATTCGCTTTACTGGTCAAGGGAATTAAATTCCGTCCCTGAGGTAGCCGCCGGGAGCGTGTAATGCAGGTTGAAGCAAGCCTGCATTTTTAACTGAGAATGCTATACTAACACTGTAAGAAAAAAATCCAGGGCAAAGGGGCCAAATACCGGTCGCTGGCTGGAGACAGAAAGAAGAACCCATTTGTCTGATAAAATAAAAGTTTCTAATGATTACATGTATTTACATATAATTGCTGGGAATTGACTCCGGGGTGGTGCTTGTTTTTGCCGGGGCGGCGTTATATTTTCATTGACAAGGCACCCAAAACATTATATTATGAACATACCGACCGGTAGGTTGGTATGTTTTGTTGAAGGCGGTTGATTAGCTTGACGAAAGAAAATATTATTATTGCATCGTTGCGCTTGTTCCTTATGCGCGGCTATAAGTCTGTTTCGCTGGTGGATGTTGCCAATGAACTGGGCATCACCAAAGGCGGGATTTACCATTATTTCGCCAGTAAGGATGAGCTGCTGCATGCTGCGCTGCATTTCTTTCTTGACCGCTTTGAGGCCAAATACCAAGCAATGCTGAGCAGTCCCGGCAGTCTGAAGGGGGTCCTGCAGGCGCTGCTGGTCGATGATGCCCTGGATTTTCACGCCAAAGAGCTACTGGGCGTCGACAACTCCTCCGGTATTGACCACATTCATTTTGCCATTGAGATTATGCGGCTTTTCCCGGATGTGCAGGACCGGCTGCAGAAGAATCAGGCCGAGTTTTGTACGGCGATTGCCGGGAAGATGCAGCGGGCCATTGAACAGGGCGAAATCCGGCAGGATCTGGACAGTGAGGCTCTGGCGGCTATTTTCGTAGCCATGCTGAATGGCCAGAAGTCGTTGGGCCTGGATTGCCAGGCGCTGGCTATGCGCCGGCGGATGCTGGACAACTTCTGGAAGTTGCTTTCTAAGGTAAGCGCGTAAGCGCTGCTTTATTTGCCAACCACATACCTACTGGTAGGTATGTGGGATAATTAATGGGAGGTCGGATTTTGTGAAAAAGATAAAATTGAAATACTGGGCGATTCCTGTAGTGCTCATACTTGGCCTCACCATTGTCTGGCGTTCGGGCGTGTATGCCGGCGATAAAACGCAGGCGGTTAATGCCGGAACGGCTGTCAGTGTTAAAGTAGTACAAGCCGAATATAGCGACTCGGTACCCAGCTTAGTGTTCAACGGCTCCCTGGAAGGTCAGACCTCGGCCACGGTGAGCGCCAAAATCTCCGGCCGCATCGCCGAAGTACTGGTGCAGGAGGGGCAGCAGGTTAAGGCCGGTGATCCCTTGATTCGCCTGGAGTCCGTCGAACTCGCCAACTCAGCGCGTCAGGCCGACGATGCCGTTAGAAAAGCCCAGATCAACTATGATCTGGCCAAAAACGATTATGAGCGCTATCAGCGGCTGTACGAAAAAGGCGCTATCTCAGCGCAGCAACTGGAAAATACCAGTGCCAAACTGAAAATTGCCGAGGCGGATTTATCCAGTTCCGCCGCTAACCAGGGCAGCGCCGAACAGCAACTGGCTTACAGCACGATCACTGCCCCGGTAGATGGGGTAGTTGCCAATAAAACAGCAACCATCGGCCAGGTTGTCTCGCCGGGGGTAGCCTTGCTGACCGTGCAGGATATCAGTCAGGTCTATGCCGTTATCAACGTCGAACAAAAGAACCTGGGAGTCGTGAAGGAAGGCCAGGCGGCGAATGTTAGCGTGGACGCCTATCCGGGCAAGACCTTTGCGGGCACCGTGGAAGTCATGAACCCCGAAGCCGGCGCAGCCAACCGCATGTTCCGGACGAAGATCAAGCTGGGAAATACTGCCGGAGAACTGAAGCCGGGGATGTTTGCCAATGTTCAACTGGTGACCGGTGACAGTGTAAAGGTTCTGACTGTGCCGCAAGCCGCGGTCATCCAAAAGCAAGGCATGTATTATGTGTTCCAGGTACAGGACGGTAAAGCCGTACGCACGCAGATTGAAGCCGGGGCGGCAACCGGCAGTACCATTGAAGTGAAATCAGGCCTGGAAGCCGGCGCGCAGGTTATTGCCACCAGTGTAAACCGGTTGAAGGATGGCGATGCCGTACGGGCAGTGCCATAGTTTGGAGGATAAAGCTATGAAACTTACGGAAATAAGCATTAAGCGCCCGGTTTTCGCCACGGTAATCATCCTGGCGCTGGTTGTCCTGGGCTTGGTGAGTTATACCTCGCTGAATGTGGACCAATATCCAAGTATGGATTTGCCGGTTGTAGCGGTTACCGTACTGTATCCGGGGGCCTCGCCTGAACAGGTGGAGTCCAAAGTCACGCAGGAGGTGGAGGATGCGGTTAGCGTGGTAGCCGGGGTTGAGCATGTTACCTCCACAGTCAGTGAAGGCATGTCCCAGACCGTTATCCAGTTTACCATGGAAACCAATGCCGATGCCGCCGCCCAGGAGGTACGGGATAAGCTGGGCGGCTTGCAGGCCGCATTGCCGCAGGATGCGAAAGCACCGGTTATCTCCCGCTTTGACCCGTCCGACACGCCAATCATGTCGCTGGCCCTGACCGGGAATGTAAGCCAGCGGGAACTGACCATCCTGGCGGAAGACGTGGTTGTGAAACGGCTTAAAGCCATCAACGGAGTAGCGGCGGCCGATATTAAGGGCGGTCTGGAGCGGGAACTGCAGATCCAACTGGACGGGCAGCAGCTAACCGCGTATGGCCTGACGATCCCGGAGGTCTTAAACAGTCTGCGCAATGAAAACATTGATGCCCCGGGAGGCAAGGTGACGGACGGTCAGCGGCAAACCGACCTGCGGGCCGTAGGCAGTATTACGGCAGTAAACCAGTTTCTTAATCTGCCTGTCGGCCAGCGGGACGGAGTGCCCCTGTTCGTCAAAAATATCGCTACCGTCAAAGATACTACCCAGGAGGTCAGCACCTATACCAAAGTAAACGGCCAGGCAGCCCTTGGGGTGGATATCATGAAGCAGTCGGGCGGCAACACCGTCAAGGTTGTGGAGAATATCAACAAGCAGATGGCTTCGATTAAAAAAGACCTGCCGCCTGGCGTGGATTTGGTAGTAGTCCGCGACAACTCGAAAACCATCAAGGAATCGGTGGAGGATGTCCAGTTTAACCTGATTGTCGGCGGTGTGCTGGCTGTAGCCATTGTCTTTTTGTTCCTAGGCAACTGGCGCAGTACCATGATCGCCGGTATCGCCATTCCGGTTTCGGTCATTACCGCCTTTGCGGCTATGAAGCTCTTAAACTTCAGTCTCAATACCATGTCGCTTTTAGCCCTGTCGCTGGCCGTCGGCCTGCTGATTGACGATGCCATCGTGGTTATTGAGAATATTGTCCGCCATCTGGAGATGGGCAAGGACAAGTTTACGGCGGCCCTGGAAGGTACTTCCGAGATCGGTCTGGCCGTCATGGCCACCACCTTTACGTTAGTGGCCGTATTCGTGCCGGTAGGCATGATGAGCGGCATTGTCGGCCAGTTCTTTAAGGAATTCGGCATAACGGTAGCGGCCAGTGTGCTTGTCTCACTGTTTGTGGCCATCACCCTGACGCCGATGCTGTCGGCCAAATACCTGAGCAATACGGAACTGAACGGCGACACTAAATTTGGCAGGGTATGGGGCGCGTTTAATGCCAAGTTTGATGCATGGACAGCACGCTACAGCCAGTTTCTGCGTCTGGCGCTGGTCAAAAGACGGCTGGTCGTGCTGGCGGCTGTCGGCCTGTTTATCGGCAGTTTAGGTCTTTTGCCTTTCCTGGGAGCTACCTTTGTGCCTGATGCCGATAACGCCGAATTCACGGTAACAGCCACGGTTGACCCCGGGATGAGTGTGGCGGCCGTCGGCACCATGACCGATGAAATGGATCAGATGATCCGCGGCATTCCGCAAGTCACTATGACATACAGTGTGTCAGATGCCAAGAGTATCAGCATCCTGACCAAGCTTACCCCAAAAAATCAGCGGGATGTCAGTGATACGGCCATTATCGAGGAAGTTCGCCAAAAACTTAGCGATATAACCGGCGCCACCATCAGTGTGTCCAAACAGTCGGGCATATCAAGCGGCAAGCCTGTATCGCTGGTTATTCAAGGGGCCTCGCTTGACACTTTGAGTGAAATTGCCGAACAGGTCGAGTATGCCGTAGCCAGCGTGCCGGGCGCGGTGGAGGTTACCTCAAGCTACGAAGCCGGTAATCCGGACGCGCAGATTGTTGTCAACCGCGACCGGGCGGCCGACCTGGGCATTTCCGCCGCCAGCATTGCCGATACACTGCAGACTATGTTCAACGGCAAGGTTGTCACTCAATATAAAGACGGCGAAGATTCTTATGACGTGCGGGTTATTCAGGACCCGAAAGACCGGCGGACCTTGAGTGATCTTAACAATGTTTACTTGCCGGGCACGGCCCGCAGCAGCACCGGTCAGGCTGCCCTGGTGCCGCTTTCCCAGGTGACTGAGACGGTATATGCCACCAGTCCGGCCCAGATTAAGCGGTATGACAACCAGCAGCAAATTACTATTTCCGCCAACTTAAACGGCATTACGCTGGGTGAGTTTAATAAGGTGTTTAATAAAAAAGCGGCTGAAATTAAAATGCCGGACGGCTATAATTTTGTAGCCACCGGCCAGGCCAAATCCATGACGGATGCCTTCAGCAGCATGATCCTGGCACTGGGCATGGCGGTACTGTTTGTGTTTTTTGTACTGGCGGCTCAGTTTGAAAGTTACCTTGACCCGTTTGCCATCATGATCGCCCTGCCGCTGGCCGTTATCGGCGCAATCGGCGGTTTGCTGCTGATGGGCAGCGACCTGAGCATTATCTCGCTGATCGGGATTATTATGCTGATGGGACTGGTAACCAAAAATGCCATATTGCTGATTGACTTTGCCAAACAGCGCCGCGCGGAAGGCATGGAGCGCAGTGAAGCCCTGGTGCAGGCGGCTGTGCAGCGGATGCGGCCGATTATTATGACGACCACGGCCATGATCGCCGGTATGATACCCCTGGCTTTGGGCATCGGGCCGGGCGCGGAAGCCCGGGCGCCCATGGCGCATGCCATCATCGGCGGGCTGGTGACTTCGACCATCCTGACGCTGGTGGTTGTGCCGGTCGTGTATACCATCTTTGATGATTTGCAAAGCGGTACGTTCAAACTCCTGAAGATAACAAGGAAAGCCAAAAAGCAAACACCGTCAGAAGCGGCCGCACCGGACGAGAAATTGATTTTGGAAACTTAAACGGTATCCGAGTGATTAAAAAAAACAGACCTGCAGATACTTACAAGTAACTGCAGGTCTGTTTTTCATTCTGAGGGGAGTGTAGCCATGGCCAAACCACTGACGGTGTTGCGCAAACAGCTGGTCCGGACATTTTTTCGCAATTCCTTTAACCGGGACGTAGTAATACTCCTCTTAGTCAGTATTGCCATTGGCACAGCGCTGGCCGGGGCGCTGGCCATGTCGGCCAACAGCTACTTTTCCGAGACAATATCTTCCCTGGTGGGAGAGTACGGTGAGTTCGACTTTCTGATCAATGTCCGGGATGAAGTAAAAGAAGACGGCCGGGCGCAGATTGAAAAGGTCATTAACCAGGTCTTTCCGGGGGCTAAGCTGAAAGAAGGGCCGACTCTGAACGGGCTGACGAGTTTCCTGGTGGGAGTACCCAAAGAATATAAGACCAAGCAAAATTTTGAGACGCTCGACAGTATTTTCGGCAGTGTTCCCGGGCGGTCCGGCATCAGCATTATGACCGAGCCGCGCATTACGTTGAAAGCCGTGCCGGAGGGGGCCAAAGATACCGTCATTGACCAGATTATGCAGATTAACGGCGTATTATTTGCCTTCCGCGACGGCGGGTCGGTTACGGTGCTCGTCCAGTCGCTGGAGCAATCGGCCGGCGTACAGGCTGAAATCGAGCGTGTTTTAGCCAACTACCAGCTGATTGACGTGGCCTTTCCCGTTGGCAGTGAGCCGGAGAACCCTATCCGCCTGGGCGAGCAGATTGCCGATGCCCTGCGGGCCGACAAAGCCATCGGTTATGCCGAAAGTGTTTCTGTTGACACCAAGCACAATGATACGGCCGCGTTTGTCAGCACAATTATCGAACTTAAGCGGTTTTTAACGGCGTACACCACCAAAGCAACCATTCAGCCGGCGGCCGGTGTGACGATGCGGTCCGGCGATGTTATCGCCTTTAAGGGGGCGGCGGCCAGTGAACCTCAGACGGCGGCGGCCGTGGACCCGGCGAATGTGCTGGTCCAGGTAACGAGCGTCCAGGGCAACGGCACCGCCGAGGCAAGCGTCATTCAGGGCGATGCCAAACAGCTGCCGCCCAGCCAGGGCTATTTGGTCAATAGTTCTGTCATTGCCAACCCGGTCGGGACAGCTACTTTTCATAATCCCCGCAATGAGCTGGGCGATGCGCTGGGAGAAACCGCCAAGCTGGTCGGGCAGATACCCGGTTTTGCCCAGGATGCCCAGAATATGATCGGGATTGCCAACACCTCGCTGGATAACTATGACAGCAGCCTGCGGGCAATCGAGCAGACGCTGGCGAGCTTAAACAGCGCCGGCGACACGCTGCAGGCGGCTACCAGCGGCCTGGCCAACTTAGATACCAGCGCCATCCAGGGACAGCTGGGCAGCTCGGCCCAGGCCATGGGCGGCTTGATCAATACCTTACAGGTCATCCGGCTGGTGAATCCCGAGGCCGGCGCCACGATTACCGAACTCACGGCCATGCAGCAAAACCTTACCAGTCTGCAAAACCGTTTGAATACACTGAGCAATATTGCCGAGGATGCCCGCCGCGCCCGGGCGGCCATTGACGGCATCGTCACCAATGGCAGCAGTACGGTGGCCAGTTTGCGAACCTTTGATACGGCGGGAGCACGGCGGACGCTCAATGACACCAGCAGCCGCCTGGGACAGCTGCAGCAGTTCAATACCCCGCTGGTGGCGGCTCAGTTGCAGTACCTCGGCGCCGCTGTGCCCAGCTTAAGCGACGAGGAAATCAGCCGGACAGTCAAACTCATGGATCAGTTTATCGCCGGTCAGGTTATACCCAGCCAGCGCCTGCAGATTCTGACGAAAAGCAACGTCACGATCGATCTGGCAACGCCGGTTATTCAGAAGGTAGTGGGGCACAGCAACATATCCCTGTATACCTCGACCCTGGGGGTAATTGAGCCTGATCCCCGGGCCGAAGTTATGGTCATCCTGACCCAGGTAAAATCGGTGCTGGCCGGATTGGTTTCGCTGGTGGCCACCGTTACCTTTCTGACGCTGGACCATACCGCTATTATGGCCGTTATCCGCCGCCAGCGCACCGTTATCCGCCGGCCGCCGGCCAAAAGGTGGCGGCGGTTGTTTCACGGACTTAAAAATACCTTTACCGCGCCGGAATGCCTGTATGGCATGGGGATCGGCGCCTTGCTGCTAACTACGATGTTTCTTTTATCAGGCGGCGGCATCCCCTATGTACCCTGGATCGGCGTACCGCTTTTGGGAGCCCTGCTGGGTTTGTTCATTGCCAACAATGCCGAAAAGATTAATCCCATTGAGACCGACGAGGTCAGTGCCGGCGAAGCGCTCGGACTGTCCTTTGATGAGATTATGCGGGAGATTGTGATTCCCAACGGCCGGCCAGGGCTGCAGCAAAAGCTTAACCGCCGCAAAATGAAATTTAAATAGGCCAGGTGTTATTATGCTGGAAATTCAACATTTACATAAGCAATTCGGCAGCATTACAGCGATTAACGACTTGAGTCTGTCCATCCAAACCGGGGAAATTGTTGTCCTGATGGGGCCGTCCGGTTGTGGCAAATCCACGACCATCCGCACGATTAACCGCCTTGTTGAGCCTGACCGGGGTACGATTCTGCTTAATCAGGCTAATGTGCTGGCCATGAGTCCCGACGAACTAAGCAGGGAGCGAAAGCGGATCGGCTTTGTCTTTCAGCATTTTAATTTAATCGGGCGCTTAAGCGCGCTGGAAAATGTCATGCTTGGTCTGGTAATGGGGGGGATGGACCGTGAAACGGCGCAGAAGAAAGCCAGTGAGTCGCTGGCCAAAGTCGGCATGGAACAATATCTGCAGCAGGTACCGGCTCAGTTGTCGGGCGGCCAGCAGCAGCGGGTGGGAATCGCCCGGGCACTGGCGTATGAGCCCGAACTGATGCTCTGGGATGAGCCGACGGCTTCACTGGACCCCATTCTGGTGCGGGAAGTGCTGGTAGTCATGGAAGAACTGGCCCGTTACCGCGCCAGTACCATGATCGTGGTAACCCATGAGCTGCCCTTTGCCTTGCGGGTGGCCGACAGAATCGTGCTGATGGATCAGGGCAGTATTGTAGAGGAAGGCAAGCCTTCCCAGGTGTTTGTCAGTCCGGCATCTGAAATTGGGCGAAAGTACAAGGAATTAATTGAATATCAGATGAATACCAGCGCCCAGAGCCTGATGGGTACAAGCGAGACGGCTACTTAAAATAACTTTGCGGTGATCCTTGCCCGGCAAATCTCTCTCCTGCGGTCTGAAGCATATCAGGTATTGTTTTCTGGTTTTTTTATACTATAATGGAATCATTGAGCCTGTTGGGGGTGTGGCAGGCACAAGGGGGAGAGTTCGGCTATGGCATTAAAGCTGCTGTATTTTATTTTGGATTTTATTTTACCGCTGGTGGCCGGGTATTATCTTCACAATAAGTCCTGGCTGAGCGAACAGGCCTGTGACCGGATCATTATGATTAATATTACCGTGTTCTGCACCATCCTGTCGCTGCTCAGCATCTGGGTAGTGCCGCTCAAGGCCGGTATTCTTCTCTGGCTGCCGGTTTTTGGCGTGATCCTAAGTTTTATTCCGGCTCTGGTGGCTTATCTGAACAAAAAATATGAAGACGGGCCGGCCAAGGCCAGCTATCTGGCTGCGGCCATGCTGTCCAATACCGGAACGCTTGGCGGGTTATGCACGTTTTTTCTGTTTGGCGAGCCCGGTTTTGCCTATATTCAGATCATAGCCCTGGCCCAGAACCTGGTGTTTCTTTTGTTCTGCTTTCCGGTGGCGCATTATTACCAGCAAATGTTCCAAAGCACAACTGCTGACAGTAAACTGAAGCTGGCTGCACTGTTTTTTAACCGCAAGCAGCTGCCGGTAGCCGGTCTGGCGGTGGGCGCGCTGTTTTCGGCCGCCGCCGTGCCCAGGCCGGATTTTCTGGGGGATGTCTTTCAGATTCTTATCCATGTGTCGGCCTGGACGGCGCTGATACCGGCCGGCTATTCCATCCAGTTTTCTACCATGAAAAAGTACTACGGCTTATGCATTACCCGCCTGGTGCCGATCAAATTCGTTGTTTCGCCGCTGGTGACGGTGCTGCTTGCTTATCCGCTGTTTACCGACCCTGTTATTTTCGGCTCGATCCTGATTGCGGCCAGCGGCCCGACCGGTATTAACGCCATTGTGCTGGCGCGGCTGTATGACCTGGACCTGGATCTGGCAGGGGCGGCCTTTTTTCTGACAACGGCCGTTTTCCTGGGGGCTGTGTATCCACTCTTGTTTTTATGGCTGCATACGTAAGCTGAAGAAGGTTGACCGGCCAGCCGGCCTTATAACGGAAAAAGCCTGCGGCTGCTTGGCCGGAGGCTTTTTCCGTAGATCCTCAGTGTGGCCTTTAGGGCCGCACTGTTTCTTTGTATACCTGTTTGCCGTCTTTCATTTCAATAATAACCACGCCGCGGACAGCGTCATGGGTCGCATTCAGCTTCATATCGCCGCTTACACTTTTGAAGCTCTGGGTGTTCGCCAGTGCTTCCCTGATTTTATTAGGCTCGGTGCTGTTGGCGCGGGCAATGCCGTCGATTAAGAGATAGGCGGCGTCATAGCCCATAGCTGCCATGGAATCCGGAGTTTGGCCGTATTCCTTCTTATACGCTTCCACAAAAGCGTTGGAGGTCGGATTCTTATCTTCTACCGAGTAAAAATTAGTGAAGTACGTATTGTTTAAAGGCTGAGGACCGCCAATTTCCACTAATTTAGGCGAATCCCAGGCGTCGGCGCCCAGTACCGGTATGGTGATGCCCAACTCGCGGGCCTGCTTAACAATTTTGCCTACGTCTTCATAATAACCGGGGATGTATAATAGCTCCGGATTTTGCGCCTTAATCTTGGTGAGGATAGGCTTAAAATCCTGGTCTTTCTGGAGGTAAGCTTCCTCGGCCAGAATTTGGCCGCCGCCGGCAGTAAAGGTGGTTTTAAATATCTGCGTTAACCCTTTGCTGTAATCGCTGGAGTTATCGGTCATAATAGCGACATTTTTGGCTTTCAGGGTATTCAGGGCGAAGTTGGCCCCTACCGTGCCCTGAAAGGAGTCGATAAAGCAAGCGCGGAAGGTAAAATCTTTTACTTTGCCGGTCTGATCGTCCACCGTAACCCGGGGGTTAACCGTAGCGGCAGCTACAAACGGAATCTTGTTGGCTTCTGCAACCGCGGAAGCGGCAATGCCACAGGAACTGACGGTAAAGCCGGTGACCGCGGCAACCCTGTCCTGGGTAATTACTTTGGCCATGGCATTTGTGGATTCGGAAGGTTCGCCTTTGTTATCGGCGGTAACGATTTGAATTTGTTTGCCCAGCACGCCGCCTTTCGCGTTAATTTCCTTGAAAGCCAGTTTGGCGCCATTGGCGGCCGATGTGCCGTAGGATGCCGTATTGCCGGTCAGTTCATACACCATACCGATTTTAATATCCTTGCTGCCGTTATCGCCGCAACCGGCAATGAGACTGGTAAGTACGATAAGCGCAATTGTCAGGTAGCCTATGTAGCGAGAGCTTTTGGCCATTGTGATCCTCCTCGATTTTATAAATAAAATGAAAAACTGCAAGTAGTTCTTATTTATTAGACATTTGCCGGCAATTACCTTCCGGAGAGTACATGATTTATATGTATACATGGGAAGCGGATAAATAAAAGAAAAGTCCTGGGGCAGTAGCGGCAGCAGCAGCGTGAAATCAACCTAACCAATGTCAAGAGCAAAACAAGCAGCCGGCTGGGTGCAATATCCCAACCGGCTGCGTCACGACTCATTCGCGGGTATTGGCTAACAGGCGGTCAACCCCGGTGGCTGCCAGCATATCCAACACCTGACCGGTGGCGCCTTGCATGGAAAGTACATAGCCTTTGGGACGGGCCTGAAAGACGGCGGCGGCAATTGCGCCGATACCGGCCGCATCGATGTGGCGTGTCTCGCTGAAATCCAGACAGATGTACTTATACGGTCCGCCGGCAAATTTATTTATCTGGTCCTTAATACTGTTGGCATTGGTAGCGATGCACTGGTCCGGCAGTGTTACGGTAACCAGATTATCGCCTTCATTGGTTTTCACTTAATTCCACCTCAAACAAATTATACAATAATAAGTATTTTCTTAAAACATAAAGTTTTACAAAAGCTATATTTTCTTAAAGCTTTAAAGGAATTTGGTAAAAAACTGCAGAATAATTCATTTGTTATTTTTATCACTCATAATCTCTAGATTCTAATAAGGGAGAGAAGCATATGAAGCTAATTATGGGCAATACAGGGTCCGGCAAAACGGCGAAAGCATTGGAAATCGGCATTAAGCTGGCTGAGAGCGGCAAAAAAGTATTGTTTTTTGACGGGGAGACATCGGCGGAGCACTACCTGAAACAGATACTGCAAAATAAGAAACAACCGGTTGGTTTTTCCATTTTTGAAAGAATTAATAAGGTTGAGGATGTCTATGCCAAAATAGAGTTCGGCGGTTACGATGTTTATATTGTTGATACCCCCAAACTGTATTTTGACTTGGAAAAATTAAACCGGCTGCAGTCTGTGAAAGCGATCTATTTCGTACTGGGCCTCGAGGATAATGTGCAGCCGGAGTTAAATAAAAATATGGTTCTGATTACCTCCTACCGGGAAATGAAAAGCCTTTTTGGGCAATAGCCTTGCAGGCAGTGGTTCGCCGCCGGCGATCTTTACAAAATTTTTATAGCGGTAAGCGATTTCTTTACTGATTTTTTATCGCCATCCCCTTTACAATAAGTATGTAGCCAATTATTGCTCAGGTATTTATAGGGGGATATATGGTGATCGGCAGAAACATCCATACGCTGCGGGATGCCAGAGGCATGAGCCAGGCGGAGCTCGCCAGTGCCGTCGGTGTGTCTTTATTGGCGATTCAATCCTATGAAGAAGATAAATGGCGACCGGGAACCGCTACCATTTCCCGGCTGGCGGCAGCGCTCCAGGTACCCATTCCCGACCTGGTAGGCGGCTGCAACGTGGTGTATGACGCAAACGGCGATTTGATTCTTACGGAAAAAGACTGCGGCTGCCAGCTTGTTGTGTTGGGAAAATTCAAGACAGCCGCACATAAACTGGATTAGAACAGAGCATTTTGTATTTAACGAAATGCTCCTTTTTGTTGCTGTTTTTTGCAGACAGGCTCGATAATATGCCGCCGCATTAACGGCAAATAGGAGTATACTTAAGAAAATAAGCATTGCTTATATGAGGACAACTGGCTATTACATTACAGATGAACGTAGTCTGTTGGCGGGAGGCCCTATGATAAAAAATGACTACACAAGGCAGCCTGACCCTGCGGCGCCTGTCGAACGCAGCCCTAAAGAAAAGCGGGGAAAACTGACAGTATTTCTGGGTGCTGCCGCCGGTGTCGGCAAAACCTATACCATGCTGGAAGCAGCGCGGGCGCGCTATGCAGAAGGGGTTGACGTCGCCATTGCCTGGGTGGAGACCCATGGCCGGCCGGAAACCGGGGATATGCTGGCCGGAATGCCGCAGATACTGCCGCGCACGGCCCATTACCAGGGAACCATGCTGCAGGAACTGGATATTGACGCTGTGCTGTTACGCCGGCCGGAGCTGGTAGTCATCGACGAGTTGGCTCACGCCAATATTCCCGGCTCCCGTCATGTCCGCCGTTTCCAGGAAGACAAAGTGGCTGTTCCAACGCAGAGCGAACAAGGTATGTGCAAGTTTTTCCGTCCGGGCAATATCAACGCGCTGCGGGAATTGGCGCTGCGTTTTACCGCTAATCATGTCGACCAGGAAATGAGCGGGTATATGCGGGAGCACCGTATCGACGGCCCTGGGCCGGCGGCCGGCCGGGTCATGCCGGCGGCGGCGAAGCTGATAGTTCCGGAAAGGACGGTAAGGTGACATGGAAAAAGGAATGCGCATTTTGGTAATTGATGATGAGCCTCAGATTAGAAAGCTGCTCAAGGTTTCACTGGGCGCCCACGGCTACGAAATTGAGGAAGCGGCTACCGGCAGTGACGGCATCAACCGCGCGGCAACCTATAAACCGGATTTGCTGATTATTGACCTGGGGCTGCCGGACAGAGACGGGAAAGAAGTGGTTAAGGCCATCCGGGAATGGTCCCAGACGCCGATTATTGTTTTAACGGCACGCGATCAGGAACAGGAAAAAATTGATGCGCTTGACGCCGGGGCCGACGACTATGTGACCAAGCCATTCAGTGTGGGCGAGCTTATGGCCAGAATGCGG
>JAEZQV010000477.1 GCA_023441125.1 Bacillota bacterium | reverse complement strand
ACTCGTGGTGAAAGATGTTCTATTGGCCGGTGGCGGCCGCAATCATGGCTTTGACATTTTCAATCTTGGCGTTCGGCGGTATGGAGCAGCCGGAAGAGAGAATGAAGCCCGGTCCCATGTCTTTCACCAGTCTGGCCGAATAGTTGTAGACCTCCTCTGGGGTGCCCAATGCCAGCTTAGCTGCCGGTACATCGCCCTTGATGCACATCATGTCGCCAAGAACCTCTTTCACTTTGTAAATATCGGTGGCGCTGTCGGTTTCAAAAATACACTTTCCTTTCGGCAGTGTCCGGAAAAATTCCAGGTCGCGTTCCCAGTTGGAGTCAATATGAATATCGGCGAATACACCTTCCTCCAGGATTACATCCACTGTTTCTTTGAGATATTTCCAGACAAAGCGCTGCCAGAGTTTCGGCGAGAAAAACTCACTGGCGCCACGGGCCGGCGACATAAAGACAATGGACGCTTTCGTCGCCCGGATTTGCTGCCGCAGAATTTCCAGGCACTCTTGCTGAATAATGTCCAGCACGGCCTCAACCTTGTCGGGAATTTTATACAAGTCCCGCATGAATTTCGGCATGGAACGGCCGCCGCCGAGCAGTTCCGGTACGGCAGTGGCGATAATGGGCGAGTAAATCATATAGCCGGCATCTTCGAAATTCTGCACAAATTGCGGCGTTTTCGCCAGTTCTTCCAGGGTCTGGCTGAGCGGATAATGCAGCCGGTTGACCAGATAATCCTGCATAAACGGCCCCCAGCCCTTATTAAGTATGGTATCATAGTCTTCCGCCGTCATGACTTCTCTTTCGTCAAGCTGCCACAGGGAATTATCCGGCAGCTCCTTGCCGGGAAGTTTGACATGGGTCATAAAAATCAGCGGGAACAGCGGTCCTGCCGCATAGGGCGCATTCATGCCGTCAATATCGCCGAAGGCCTTTGCCGAGTTTAACATCGTTTGGTTTTGCACGGCCAGACTTGAGCAAAACTCGGACAATTTTACTCCCATCTGATTGGCGCAAAAAGCATCAGCCATTAATATTACCGGTGTTCTGTCCGTTTTTTCCAGGGTAACTGCTTTATGAACCCGGTTCTTGCGCTCCGCTAATAGTTCCTGTGTTGTCTTCATAGTACCACTCCTTCATAGAAATTTTTATTTAAATTTAAAATTGAATCGCTGCTGATCGCCGGTTTTATTTCACGCGCTTTCCCCCTTTTGTAGTACGTAACTTATATTTCCATGTTACCCCAGCTCATAACCAGCGTCAAATTCTCAAAATTCTTAAAACCATTCCCAAAAATCATAGCAAATTTTCGCCATCATCTACCCTTTCGCCGCCGGTTATATTATGATTATAGATAGGAGATAACTGGCCAGGCAGGAGGAAACGGTATGGATATTCGAAGTTTGCAATCGTTTATAACAGTGGCCCAATGTCTGAGTTTCACCGAGGCGGCGAAACGGATTTATATTGGCCAGTCGGCATTAAGTAAACAAATTGCCGATCTTGAATCAGAATTAGGTGTCGAGCTGTTTATTCGTCATCACAGGTCTCTTGAACTGACACCGGCCGGCAAGACCTTATTGCGCGAAGGCAATGGCCTGATTGCCAGAATTGCCGACATTATTGAAAAAACCCGCCAGGCTCAGCGCGGCATCCGGGGCAGCCTGCGGATCGGCTGTTTTGGGTTTGAGAATGCGTTTCTTCCCTACACGCTCAAACGCTTTCGTTCGCTTTATCCGCAAATCAGTGTCGATATCCGCGTATTGACACTCAGGATGATCGATGAGGCGATTGAGTCAGAAGAAGTGGATTTGGGCTTTACGATCATCATGGGTAAGGAGCTAAAACCAGGCCGGTTTGCCCAGCAATTAATTCAGCGAACACCGCTGTATTTTTTGCTGCCGGGCGACCATCTTTACGCCGGCGCTACTTCCCTTGATATTGCAGCTTTGGCTACTGATCCGTTCATCGTTCTGTCCGACACGGAAACCCCGGACGGGTTTAACTGGTTTATGAATTTTTGCGCCAGCAGGAACTTTACGCCTACCATTGCCAGCAAAACCACCCGGATGGAGAGTGTTTACTGGTATGTCGAAGCCGGGGCAGGCGTTTCTTTCATGCCCAAGGACCCCTCACTGGCTCGCCACGTTCCTGCCGGCATTTCTTTAGTCGGCATGCAGGGAGAGGAAGCGTGCTGCAATATCATGGCTGCCTGGAAAAAAGAACACCAAAACCCTGCGGTGGCACTTTTTCTTAAAGTACTAGAATCCAGCAACCTGCGACCCGACCAGGCTGAAAAGCTGGAACCGCAAGTATTATCCCGGACAGCCGGCTCTAAAGCATAGGTATAGTAAGGCAAAGCCACCCGTAGGCAACGGGTGGCTTTATTTACAGTAAAAAGCTCAGCAGCTAATCAACTTTGCCGGCGAGATCTGAATCACTTCCGCTTGAATAGGGCTGCGGCAGATATCTTGTATTGTAACCTCTTGGCCTGGTTCCAATACCAGGAATTCTTCCGCCCACTGTCCTTGTAATAGTTTATAGAGCAGGCGAAGCGAGCCTTTCGTCACTTCGTGGCCCATAGTAAGCATTTCTGCAAAACGCTGTGTTTGCGGCAGTATGGTTTCCACAGCATAGGCGCCTGTGTCAATAAGCATAAAGCGTTTATAATGCCCCCGGATGATCTTCATGATTTTTAGAGCCCGCTCCGGCCCGTAACGTTCAATACACCGCTCATATTCACGCAATAAATTGCTCTCGTTATCCAGCCAGCCTTGGGTGAGAAAATAGGTTCCCTTTTCTTTTAAAATAGTTCTTCTTGCCTCGCAGGAACCTAAGAGGAGCGGAATACAGTCATCCGCTTGCGGGATGACCAGCCTGGCCTTGGCGGATTTTATCCCCAGCAAACTGTTGCCGCAATAGCCGAAGGCCAGCAGGATAACGGCCACATTATCAAGGCAATTAATCTCCTCCTGAATTCTCTTATGCAAAAGCTCCGGTGTGTTATGCAGTTCAGACTCAATATATATAACCGGATAATCCACACCGGTTTCTTTAATTACCAGGTTGAGTTCGTCCCGGAGAGTGTGGCAGGCTACGATCGCCGTCCCCATTGATTAGCACATCCTTTATAATGACTGAGCAATACGGTTGTCTGTTGCCAGAATGGAACGGCACAGTTCTGCTACCCTTGTACAGTCAGTGGCCCAATAATCGGCGCCGGTATACTGTCTGACAGTCTCATTGACCAGACCGCCAATAATTACGGTAGTCTGTGTCCGCAGCCCGGCCTCCTCCAACAGCAAAACAGTATTTTTCATGGAATCGAACGCTTCGGTAATCAAGCCGGTTAAGCAAACAATCCGGCTATTATGCAGCTTGACAGCCTCAATAAATTTTTGTGCCGGGACATTAACCCCCAGGTCACAGATGTCAAAGCCATTATACCGCATTATGCCTGTTGTGATGTTTTTGCCGATGTCATGGATGTCCTCTTCTACCGTGCCAAAAATTACGGTTGGGTAAAACGATTTCGTCCTGATGTCCCGGTCCTGATTCACCAACGCCAGTACATCTTTAAAGATCTCGGACGCCATAATCAGGTCAGATAAAAAGTACTCGCCTTTGCTGTACAGCTCGCCCACCCGGTCAGTGCCTATTCGTATTTCCTCCAGCAGAACGTAAGGACTAATTCCCATTCGGAGACCTTGTTTGAACAAATTCAAGACCATCGTGTCATCCAGCCTGGCCATGGCTCCTACCAGCATTTTTTGCAATTTTAACATGTTATCACAACCTTCCTAGTATTGGATACGAGGTTGCCTTGAGTTCATACCGGTCTTGGTGGCAAACCATAGTTGCCACGCCCAGCAATTTATCATCTTTGGAGTAGATAACCTGTTTGATTACAAGCGCCGGCAGTGCTGCCTCCGTACCGAGGAGTTTGGCCTGCTCGGCCGATAAGGCGGCCACGGAAATCAGCATATCATTGCGAACCGGCACGCTTTCCTGATGCTTGGCCACTACTTCAGGAAAATCGGCATATTCCAGCTGGGTTTCCAACAGGGGTTTGCCTTTTTGATAGCGCAAAAACTTTTCCTCTATTGCCACCGGCAAATTCCCTTTCAGCATTAAGCGCTTTATGGCAATTACACTGGTTTCACCGGTAAAGCCCAGCTCATTGGCCAATTCCCTGTTATTGCGGATTAAGTTAACATCCAAGAGCTTATAGCGTATCTGCTCCCGGGGAGCGCCAACCTGTTTAAGGTCAATCACCAGCTGGTTTAAACGGGGCCGGGTGACAAAACTGCCTTTGCCTTTGACCGTCTCGACCAAACCGGCCTCCACCAGCAGGGCGATACCTTGGCGCACCGTCATGCGGCTTATGGAGTATAGCTCGCCAAGCTGCACCTCGGTCGGAATCAGGTCGCCGTCTTTTAACTCACCGGATTCGATTTGCTTTTTTATGTCTTCCGCCAAACGGTAGTAGACAGGAATTAGGTTATCGCGGTTTCGCATATAATAACTCCTTTTGCACTTCCATTGTCGTTGCTATATATATGTATATATATATTAGTTTATATGATGACTAATAATTGTGTCAATTGTTAGATTATATTATCTCAGCCAAAAAATCACAAATTACTAAATATTGTGGTAATTGGACGTAAAGGCGGCCAAATTTCTACCAACCCATTCCCCAACATCGTAGTCGCAGGCTCCGGCTCACAGGGCAGTCCGGCCAGCAGACAGCAAGGCATCGGCTGGTAAACTGCCGATGCCTTGCTGTAAAGAATCAGAGCTGCCGCGTACGGCGCTGTCTAGGAAAAACAGCCGATAAGTGGCCAGCTAACCCCCTTAGGAATTTTACTTTAGACGGTCTAAGGCCAGCAGCAGGGCGTGAATCAGGGCCTGCGGCCGCGGCGGACAACCGGGAACATAGATATCTACAGGTACGATCTTATCCACGCCCCCGCGGATGGCATAACTATCGCCGAAAACCTGGCCGCTGGCCGCACAGGCCCCCACCGCCATAACCAGCTTGGGGTGCGGGGTCGCTTCATAGGTCATTTGCAAAGCCTGCGTCGAGTTACGCGTGACCACACCGGTTACCATCAACAAATCGGCATGGCGGGGCGAGGCCACAAAATCCACTCCGTACTGCTGTACATCATAGATGGGATTACCCAGGTGAGTCATTTCAAAGTCGCAGGCATTACATGAGCCGATGTCAACATGTCTGACATGCAGGGAACGGCCCAGTACCGCCCGGATTTTACGCTTGAGCTCCGAAGCTGCTGCCTCAGCCAGGGAGCCGTCCAGGACAGCTAATTTGTAGTTACCGGTTTGCTGGAAGCAGGCTGCCTCGCAGGTATCAACGCAGAGCCCGCAAAAAACACAGGCCCGCTGATCAATGCTTACCGTGGTTCCGGCTACCTGAATAGCCTGGGACGGACAAACAGCCACACATTGTTTACAGCCGCTGCACTGAGCCGACTGTACAGCCACCTCGCCGCGGGAACGCCGGGGCGGCAAGGCGGTTTCCCAATCCTCGGTCACCGTGCCGGTGCTGATTATTTTGCGTAATACATTTAACATGTCGTTTCCTCCTATCGGTCGAGGCAGGCGTAGGATAACTCGTAGCTCTTGTTAATCAACGGAAAGTCCGGAATAATATTGCCCGGAGCGGCTACCGTCAATGCCGGCCAGTTAGGATATGCGGCCGCCCGCACAAACAGGCGGTAAATGGTATTGTCTTTGCCGGTCATAAGCCAGTGCAGGCAATTTCCCTGTGAGGATTCACTCCAGCCAAAGCCTGAACTGTACGGTGCAATGGCAGGAATCTCCACCCGCAGCGGACCGGCCGGCATTTGCGCCAGAATCTGGCGGATGAGTTTGATGGTCTGGTACACTTCATCCACTCTTACCCACAGCCGCGCGGCCACATCACCGGTCGTATACACCGGCACGGCGAACTCAAGTTCAGCATAGCACCCATAGGGATAATCCCGCCGCGTATCCGCGTCAATACCGGAAGCCCGGGCGCCGACCCCCACTACCCCCAGGTCGAGTGCAGCCTGGCGCGGTACAATACCGGTGGTGTCGACCCGGTTCAGGAACTCGTCGTTATTGCGGAATAGGCCGATTAATTCGGTAAAATCCGGTTCCAGCCTATTTAACAGTTCGATAATGGCGCTGCTCAGTTCGTCGTCGATATCCTGCCGCACCCCGCCCGGCACGACCATACCGCGCAGAAAACGGTTGCCGGTCAGGGCCTCATTGATTCTCATAATTGCCTCTTTCAGCCGGGCTCCGGCCATAATGGCCACGGCAAAACCCATGCCGGCGCACAGGTTGCCGATATCCCCCACGTGGTTGTACAGGCGTTCCAGTTCCGCTACCAGCGCCCTGAGATACTGGGCGCGGTTTGGCACCTGAGCGCCGGCCAGCGACTCGACAGCCTGGCAGTAGGCCAGGGAATGGGCGACGTTGCAGACGCCGGAAATACGCTCCACCTGATAAAAAGCTTTGGCCAGCGGCAGGCCCTCCACCGCCTTTTCAATGCCCCGGTGCACAAAGAACATCTTGGCATCCAGCCGGAGGATGGATTCTCCGGCCTGGCTAAAGCGGAAATGTCCCGGTTCGATGATGCCGGCGTGGATCGGCCCGACCGGCACTTCAAAGGTGCCCTCGCCCGTCACGGTATTCATGTGCCACTGTTTATGAACAGTGGCCACCGGTGTATGCACATCAAAATCCTTGCGCAGCGGATAAACATTGTCCGGCCAGTTTTCATGCAGCACCAGCGGCCTGAGATCAGGGTGGCCGACAGGCGTTAAGCCGAACAAATCGTGGATTTCCCGTTCATACCAGGCTGCGGCGGGTATTTGGGGCGACAGGGAAGGAAATTCCAACGGACCAGCGGCCGGCAGCAGGGCCCTGACTACTTTGAAGCCTTTACCGGCGGCAAAAACACAATAAATGGCATAATGTCCGTCCAATTCGCGTTCGTCATTGGCAAACATGGCCACCAGATCCTGCTGCTCCTGATAAGCGGCAGAAACGGCCGCTTGTAATGAAATCGCCGGTATGCTTATATATTCAACCACCTCTTTAACCCCCCAACACAATTTCCGCCGCCTGTACCAGCACCTGGTTGACCATTGGCGGCAGGTATAAGCCGCCGGCCACGATTACCACCAGCGAAAGAACCATCGCCGTTGTTGCCGACCAGGCCAACCGGCCTGGTTTTACTTCGACCGGCCCGGCGCCAAAACTCATTTTCAGGCAATAATACATCATCCCGGCAAAGATTCCGGTTAACAGCAGTAGGGTGATGCTGGCCAGCAACCATTGCTGATTCGTGAAGAGTCCCAGAACAATATAGAATTTGCTGATAAAAATATTGAATGGCGGTGTGCCGGTAATTGCGAGAATGGCGATGATAAACATGGTGGCCACCAGCGGCATGACCCGGGCGACACCAACGATTTGTTTAATGTTTTTGGTCCGGAACTCCTGGGTAACAACACCGGCCAGGTAGAACAGCAGCGATTTGACAACGGCATGATTGACAACATGCAGCAAGGCGGCATAGACGGCCAGTGGCGTACCCACCCCCAGCCCCAGCGTGATAATGCCCATATGCTCCACGCTGGAGTAAGCTAAGAGCCGCTTGACATCATGCTGGACAAGCACAAAGGGAACGGCGATGGCAATGGACAGCAGCCCGAGCGCCAGCAGCATATAGCGGGGGAAATCCGCGCCAATGGCCCCCTGGACGATAATCACATTACGCACCAGCGCATACAGGGCGCAGCTTAAGAGCGCACCGGACAACAGACCGCTGACCGGCGACGGCGCCTGGCTGTGGGCATCAGGCAGCCAGGTGTGCATGGGCGCCAGCCCGGCTTTGGTTCCATAGCCGATCAGAATGAAGATAAAGGCAATCTTGATAATGGCCGGGTCCATTTTGCCACTCATCGCCTTCAAACTTACCCAGTCCAGAGCCTGGACAGCGGTCACACCGGCATTGACCTGCGCATAATACATAACCATGGTTCCCAAGAGGGCCAGACAAATGCCGACCGTGCAAATCATTACATATTTCCAGGCCGCCTCCAGGGCATCCCGGTTAAAAGAAAAGGCGACTAAGAGGGCCGAAGCCAGCGTGGTGCCTTCCACCGCCACCCACATCAGGCCCAGATTGCCGACAACAATGACACTGATCATGGCAAAAGTAAAGAGATTCAAGAGGGCGTAATAGCGCGGCAGCATAGCCGGGGTAAGATGCCCGTCGGCTACCTCTTTTTCCATATAGGATAAGGAAAACAGCGTGGCCGTAAAGGTGAGCAGGGCGACCACAAACAGTAATACGGCGCTTAAGTGATCGACATAAAAATAGGTGGAGCGGAAAACATTCTCCTGCGTAACCGAATAGATTAAAACCAGTAAGGTTGCGCTGGTTGCCAGACTGCCGGCGAGGTTAACGGCCCGGATGACAACAGAACTCCTCTGCAGCAAGGTCAAGAG
>JAEZQV010000448.1 GCA_023441125.1 Bacillota bacterium | reverse complement strand
CTGCAGGATATGCTGGAGCATGGCGGCTTCTATATCATTGATGCCAGAATTGAGGAAGTGGCCAACGGCCTGGGATTGGGCGATATCGGCCTGGACCGCGATGTTGCCGATCTGAGCGGCGGCCAGCGGACTAAAGTGCTCTTAACCAAGCTGCTGCTGCAGAATCCGACGATCCTGATTCTGGACGAACCTACCAACTACCTGGATTTCGAGCATATTGAATGGCTGAAAAAGTATCTGAAGAACTACGAAAATAGCTTTATTCTGGTTTCTCACGACATCCCGTTCGTAAACGAAGTGGTAAATGTTATTTATCATGTGGAGAATGCCGTGCTTACCCGTTATACCGGCAATTACGAGCAGTTCCAGCAGATGCACGCCGTGAAAAAGAGCCAGGAGACCCGGGCTTACGAGCGGCAGCAGCAGGAGGTCGAACGGATGGAGGACTTCATTGCCCGCAACAAGGCCCGGGTGGCCACCCGGGGCATGGCCAACAGTCGCCAGAAGCGCCTGGATAAAATGGAGATCCTGGAAAAACCCAGAGAGAAGCCCAAACCCACCTTCCAGTTCCGGGAAGCCCGGACGCCGAGCCGGTTTATTGTGGAAGCCAAAAATTTGGTGCTTGGTTATGATGAACCGCTAACCAAACCGGTGGACATTACTCTGGAACGCGGTCAAAAGATTGCTATCAGAGGCGTTAACGGCCTGGGCAAGTCCACGTTGTTAAAGACACTGCTGAGGTACATTCCGCCGGTTGACGGCCAAGTGCTGCTGGGCGACTATTTGTTCCCCGGTTATTTTGAACAGGAGTCCGCCCGTCATAACACCAAAACCGCCCTGGAGGAAGTATGGGACGAGTTCCCCGGCCTGACCAACTTTGAAGTCCGGGCGGCACTGGCCCGCTGCGGTCTTACCAACGAGCACATTACCAGCCAGATGATGGTGCTGAGCGGCGGCGAGAATGCCAAAGTCCGGCTTTGCAAGCTCATGCTTAAAGACGTAAACTGGCTGGTGCTGGACGAACCAACCAACCATCTGGATGTCGAAGCCAAGGAGGAACTGAAACGCGCGCTGATGGAGTACAAAGGCACTATTCTGCTGGTGTCCCATGAACCGGATTTTTATGAGGACTGGGTTACCGCGGTATGGAATGTTGAAAACTGGACCACAAAAATCGTATAGCAACCGGCAAAACCGGACTGTGGCAGCCTGTCACAGCCGGTTTTTCTTGCGTTATCAGGCAACCCGGTTTTGTATGTCACTGCGGTCTTATTGCTTGCTGTTGCGCAAAAAAAATATCCGTTATTAGCAGGGATATTTGAAAAAAGATGAAATAAACTAAATTGATAGGATAAACAGGAGATGGTATTTTGAAAAAAATTAACGTAGGCATTTTATTTGGCGGTAAATCAACTGAGCATGAAGTTTCGCTGCAGTCGGCCAAAAACATTATCGATGCGATTGACAAAGACAAATATGACGTGACCTTAATCGGCATAGATAAAACCGGGCAGTGGCACTTGCACGATAAATCGCAGTTTTTGCTGAACTGCAATGATCCTAAATATATTGCCTTAAACAAGACCGATAAAAATGTCGTGCTGGCCCCCGGCAATGACAATCAGCAGCTTTTTCGCATCGCCAATACAGGGGCCGGCAGTACTGTTGATGTGGTGTTTCCCGTTCTGCACGGACCCTTTGGCGAAGACGGCACTGTGCAGGGCCTGCTGAAACTGGCGAATATTCCTTTTGTCGGCGCGGGCGTACTGGGATCGGCTGTGGGCATGGACAAAGATGTTGCCAAACGTCTCTTACGGGATGCCGGCATTCCGATCGCCAAATTTCTGGTTTTTCACAAGTGGGATGAGGCGAAGCCGAATTTTGCCGAGGTTTCCCGGCACCTGGGACTGCCCTTGTTTATAAAACCGGCTAATGCCGGCTCGTCTGTCGGCGTCAGCAAGGTCAAGGAGGAGGCGCAGTTTAACGCGGCTGTGGCCAAGGCCTTTGCCTTTGACAATAAAATATTAATTGAAGAATTTATCGAAGGACGCGAAGTGGAGTGCGCCGTATTAGGCAATGAAGCGCCCATTGCCTCCAAGGTTGGCGAAATTATTGCCCAGCAAGAATTTTACTCTTACGAGGCAAAGTATATTGATGAAAATGGCGCTAGCCTTGAAATTCCGGCCAAAATCCCGGCTGAAACCATGGAAAAAATCCAGGCTACAGCCATAAAAGCCTTTCAGGCACTGTGCTGCGAGGGCATGGCCCGGGTGGATTTTTTCCTTACCAGCGATAACCGGGTGGTTGTTAATGAGATTAACACAATTCCCGGCTTTACCAAGATAAGCATGTATCCCAAGCTTTGGGAAATCAGCGGCATATCCTACAGTGTGCTGATTGACCGGCTGATACAATTGGCTTTGGATAAATACGGCCGGGAGCAGCAGTTGAAGACTTCTTACGATCAGGGCTGAAGCCTGAACCGGTAAGGGAAGAACAGCGGGTTTTCCCAGCTGTGCCTAGTAGCGCTGCCGGTACGGTGATAAAGGGCGGCGCAAGCGGTCAAAATAAAGATGGCCAGTTCGGATATTTTGCAGTACAATAGTACGTGTGGATGAGGCGACGATTTCACCGTCACAATAAACCAGCTATTATCTTATCATTTGGGAGAGATATTCGCTTATGATTACCAGACGCAAATTTTTAACAGGGTGTGTGGGGGCCGCGGCGGCCCTGTTCAGTCTGTCTTTACTTCCCGAATATAAGGTCATTGACCAGCTTATGAAAAGTATACCGGTGTTGCTGTATCATCGTGTCGGCCCGGAGACCGATGACCTGACAATCAGCAGCAAACGGTTTGAACAAGATTTGGCGAGCTTGTCACAGGAAGGCTACAACACCCTGTCGCTGGCGCAGGTTAAACAGCGTTTGGCGGGAGATAACGCCAAGCTGCCGGAAAAGCCGATTGTCATCACCTTTGATGACGGCTACCTGGATAATTACACCAATGCCTTCCCGCTGCTGCAAAAATACGCCATGAAAGCCAGTTTTTACATCATTACCGGTATGATGGGCAATCAAGACCGGCTGACTGGGGCTCACATCCGGGAAATGGCAGCCGCCGGCATGGATTTCGGTTCCCATACGGTTACGCACCGGCCGCTGGCCGATCTAACGCCGCAAGAGGTAAAAAATGAATTGAATCAGTCTAAAGCTGCTCTCGAACAGACCCTGGGAAAAACAGTTGAATTTATCGCCTATCCCTGCGGCAGCTATCGGCCTGATACCATTCAGACCGCCAGTCATGCGGGTTATCTAGGCGGCTTTTCCACTCAATATGGTTTTGCGGCGTTTACCAATCATTTGGCGATAAGAAGAATTCCGGTTTTTCATTTTGACCGTTCCATTACCTATGTCATGCTCAGAAAAGGCCTGCTGCCAAGTATGATGAGCTAAATTTGGCTGCTAGGCTGAAAAATAACAAGCGAGACGGTAACTGCAATACTGCGGTACCGTCTCGCTTGTTATTATAAGAGCCAGGAACGCTGGTTTTCAGGGACAGAAAACCGGGAAACAACATCCCGGCCCCTATGCCTTGCTGGTGGTTTTGGGGTGAAATAACGCAAATATCGACACAATTTTTCACAAAACGATTTGCCGGCCGAAAAAACAGGTTCCCTCAACGCGACTTTTTTGCTATAATTCGAACTATCTGAGATAAAATCAACCGAACGTTCGGTTTAGGAGGGTAATAATTGTTCACGTTGCTCAATGTCGCGCAACCGGATACACTGCCAGCTGCCTACAAAATATTAACAGCCAAGAGAAGCAATGCCGTGCTTGGCGGCTGTTCCTATCTCCGGATGGGGTCGCATACCATTCATACGGGGGTGGACTTGTCCAAGCTGGGCTTACAATATATAAAAGAAAGTGAAGCCGGTATTGAAATCGGCGCCATGACCCCCTTGCGCGCTGTGGAAAAAATGCCGGCGCTGGCAAACTACTTTAGCGGTATACTGCCTCAGGCCGTCAGCAATATCATTGGTATACAGTTCCGCAACATTGCCACGGTCGGCGCATCGGTATTTTCCCGCTACGGGTTCTCCGATGTAATTACGGCCCTGTTGGTACTGGATGCCGAAGTGGAGCTGTATCATGCGGGGCGGATGACACTGGCCGCGTTTTTGTCCACTCCCCGTACGAAAGATATTTTGACCAAAGTCATTCTGCCGGTTAGCGGCCGCCGGGCTGCTTACCGGACAATGCGCAATTCGGCCAGCGATTATCCGGTGTTAACAGTGGCCGTATCCTGTCTGGACACCGACTGGAAAATCGCTGTAGGCGCCCGGCCCACCTGCGCTAAACTGGCCGTTCAGGCTGCCGGCTTATTGACGGCCGGCGCACCGACGCCGGCGGATATTGAGCAGGCGGCGCAACGGGCGGCTGATGAACTGCCCTTTGGCGATAATATGCGTGCTTCGGCCGAATACCGGCGGGCCATGTGCAAGGTATTGGTACAACGGGCCCTGACGGAGGTGCAGGCATGCAGATCGAAGTAATTATAAATCATCAGCTGGTTGTATTGGACGTGCAGCCTGACGATTTTCTCGTCGACACGTTGCGCAGACACGGCTTATACAGTGTGCGGCGCGGCTGTGACACCGCCTGCTGCGGCTTATGCACCATCTGGCTGGACGGCAAGCCGGTACTGTCCTGTTCCACACCGTCCTTCCGGGCTGCTGGCCGGCACATCACCACCATTGAGGGCCTGCGGCACGAAGCCGAGGAGTTTGCCCAATTCATGGCGGCCGAAGGCGCAGACCAGTGCGGTTATTGCAGTCCGGGCTTCATTATGACGGTGCTGGCCATGAAGCGGGAATTGGTTAAGCCCGCCGAAGCCGAGATCATTCATTACCTGACCGGCAATCTGTGCCGCTGTACCGGTTATCAGGGACAGCTCAGAGCGGTCAAAAAATACCTGGGGGTTATAGCAGAATGAAATATGTAGGCCAAGGACTCCCGAAAACCGATGCCATTGCCATCAGCACCGGCCAGCCCGTTTACACCGAAGACCTGGCCCCGGCCAATGCGCTGGTGGTCAAGATATTGCGCAGCCCCCATGCCTTTGCCCGGATTAAAGCCATAGATACGGTCAAAGCCCAGGCTGTCAAAGGCGTGGAGTGCATCTTAACCTATAAGGATGTGCCCAAGGTGCGGTTTACGCTGGCCGGCCAGTCGTTTCCCGAACCGTCGCCTTATGACCGGCTTATTCTTGATCCCCTTGTCCGGTATGTGGGCGATGAAGTGGCCATCGTGGCTGCCGTCGATGAACGAGCCGCCAATGCCGCGCTTAAGCTGATTAAAGTAAACTATGAAGTATTGGAACCGGTGCTTGATTTTGAACAGGCCATCGGCCATGCCGCGGTTGTCCACCCGGAAGCCGATCTGACCTGCAATTTTCCCATTGGGTTGGACAAAGAGCGCAACATCTGCTCGTCCCATACACTGGCGGTGGGGGATGTGGAACAGGAACTGAAAAACTGCGATATTGTCATTGAAGAGACCTACTACACGCAGGCGCAGGCTCACGCCATGATGGAAACCTACCGCGCCTTCACCTATCTGGACCATACCGGCCGGCTGGTGGTTGTCAGCTCTACCCAGATTCCGTTTCATGTGCGCCGGCAGGTAGCCCGGGCGCTGGAATTGCCGGCCAGCAGGGTAAGGGTTATCAAGCCGCGGATCGGCGGCGGTTTTGGCGGCAAGCAGACCGGCTCGGGCGAAGTGTTTGCCGGTCTGGTTTCGCTGAAGACCGGCAAACCGGCGCTGTTTATCTATAGCCGTACCGAGACCTTCAGCACAACTACCAGCCGCCATGCCATGCGGCTTACCGTCCGGCTGGGAGCCGATAAGGACGGCTTTATCCGCGCCCTGGACATTGAGAATCTGTCCGATACCGGCGCGTATGGCGAACATGCGCCCACGACGTTTATGGTATGCGGTGACAAAACCCTGCCGCTGTATAACAAAACCAGGGCGGTCCGCTATCACGGCCATGCCGTCTATACCAACAAAATGCCGGCCGGGGCGCTGCGGGGCTACGGCGCTACCCAGGGTACTTTTGCGCTGGAGTCGGCTATGAACCAGCTGGCGGCCCGGCTCAAGCTGGACCCGACCGAGCTCAGGCTTAAAAATCTTATTAAAGAGGGTGAAACCTGCCTGCCTTATCAGGGCAAGGTTCTTAACAGTTCGGCCCTGGACCGCTGCATCGAAAAAGGCAAGCAGCTGATTGGCTGGAATGAAAAATATCCCCGCCAGGTGCTCGCCGACGGCCGCATCCGGGCCGTCGGCATGGCGGTCACCATGCAGGGCTCCGGTATTGCCGGCATTGATACGGCTTCGGTGGAGATCCGTCTGAATGAGGCCGGGGAGTATACCTTGCTGACCGGTTCCACCGATATGGGGCAGGGCAGCGATACCATGCTGGCGCAAGTAGCGGCGGAAGTGCTCCGGACCGCACCTGAGGATATTATCGTTCATGCCGCCGATACCGATATTTCCCCTTATGATCCCGGCTCTTACGCATCCAGTACGGCTTATGTAACCGGCATGGCAACCCTGCAGGCCGCCGAGGACTTAAAGCGTAAGATTATCAGCGCGGGCGCCAGACTGCTGGCGGCCGACGCCGGCCAAATTGAGTTTGACGGTCAGTTGATCCGCACCGCCGACGGCAGTAAAACCATGACGCTGGCCAAACTGGCCGAATTGCTGGTGCTGGGTGCCGGCCAACAGCAGTTGGTGGGGACAGCTACCTACGGTTCCCCCATTTCGCCGCCGCCGTTTATTGCCGGCTTTGTCGAGGTGGAAGTGGATCCGGAAACCGGCGTCGTGGATTTGCTTGATTATGTGGCGGTGGTGGACTGTGGTACCGTATTGAACGCCAATCTGGCCAGAATCCAGGTGGAAGGCGGCATCGCCCAGGGGATCGGCATGGCCCTGTATGAGGATGTCCGCTATAACGAGTATGGCAAAATGCAGACTAACAGCTTCATGCAGTATAAAATACCGTGCCGCAAAGATGTCGGGAAAATCCGGGTGGCCTTTGAGGCCAGCTATGAGCCGACCGGCCCGTTCGGCGCCAAATCGGTCGGCGAGGTTGTCATCAACACGCCGCCACCGGCTATCGCCCATGCCATCTACAATGCCGTAGGCGCCAGCATTACGCGGTTGCCGATTACGCCGGAAAAGGTATACAAGGCCATGCGGGGATAAATATCAACATTATGAGGAGGAAAATTTGTGCAAGACAAACAACTGAAGCAGCCGGTCGATGAGATGCTGCCTTGCGGGCAACTGTTCACCTATGGTTTGCAGCACGTGCTGGCCATGTATGCCGGGGCGGTGGCGGTTCCGCTCATTATTGCCAATGCCCTGGGGTTAAGCCAGGAACAGCTCATTTATCTGATTAACGCCGACTTATTTACCTGCGGCCTTGCCACCTTGATTCAGACCCTTGGATTCTGGAATATGGGCATTCGCATTCCCATCATTCAAGGTGTAACCTTTGCTGCCGTAACGCCCATGATCATTATTGGTAAAACCCATGGCTTGACAGGAATTTATGGTTCCATTATGGTGGCCGGTCTTGTAACCTATCTTATGAGTCCTTATTTCAGCCGTTTGCTTCGTTACTTCCCGCCGGTGGTCACCGGTACCATCATTACCATTATCGGTGTTACCCTGATGCCGGTCGCCGTGCGCTGGGCGGCGGGCGGCAACCCGGCGGCCAAGGATTTTGCCGCCTTCCCCTATATTTGCATGGCCTTGGTTACGCTGGTGCTGGTCTTGTTCTTCTATCGCTATTTTAAAGGCTTCTTAAGTAACATTGCCGTGCTGCTGGGGCTGATTTGCGGCACGGCCATTGCGGCGGCTTTCGGTATGGTTAATTTTTCGCAGGTGGCAACGGCCGGCTGGATAGGCATTACCACTCCCTTTGCCTTCGGCCTGCCGACGTTTGATCTGGCGTCCATTGTGGCCATGGTGCTGGTGATGCTGGTCGTTATGACCGAAACCACCGGTGATTGCATTGCTGTGGGCGAGATTATCGGCAAGCCTGTTACCAAAGAGGATTTGACCCGCGGTCTCCGGGCCGACGGTTTCTCGACAATTCTGGGCGGCATTTTAAACAGCTTCCCCTACACCGCCTTTGCGCAAAATGTTGGCTTGGTCGGTTTGACCCGGGTAAAAAGCCGGTTTGTTGTCGCCGCCGCCGGGGCCATCCTGGTGGTATTGGGCTTATTTCCGAAAATCGCCGCGGTGATTGCGGCCATTCCCAACCCGGTATTGGGCGGGGCCGGGATTGCCATGTTCGGCATGGTGGCGGCCAGCGGCATTAAGACTTTGTCCAAGGTTCAGTTTGACGGCACGCACAATATCATGGTTGTGGCCATTAGTATGGGGGTTGGCATGATTACGCTGGCCGTACCTAATTTTTATCACAACTTCCCCAGTTGGGCGCAGGTTATTCTCCACAGCGGCATTACAGCCGGCAGTGTCAGCGCCATTATTTTAAATGCCATCTTGAACGGAACCGATAAACCGGGCGATGCGGCTATCGGCAAGCAGGAATACATCGGCTAATTAGCGAAAGACTAAAGGCGACAGTCACGCAAGTGATTGCCGCCTTTACTTATCCTGTTAGAAAGTATAAAAATACAGCGACTGAGCAGCGCATAGCTGAATGCAATGGACGAATACCCATTGCGATTCTGCAAATTGCATTACAAAAATAAAATGTTCCGGGTCTGTAGCTTTCCGCGTCTGCCAGGGCGGCAGGCCATACCGCATTGCAAAATTGCAATACAGCCTGGTCGGCAGCGTCAGCAAAAAAGGCTGGCGGCAGCCAATGGCAGCGAAAAAACGCCAATATGAGGGTTTTTAGGCGAAATGCATCATCGGGGCAGAGCAATCCCCGGTGGCATGATACTTGCAATATAAATTTGGCAGAAAGATAACTGCTGCCAGCGGGTTTTTTTTAGAATACTGCAGCTGTAAGACGGATATAGGCCGGGAAAAATCCGCTGATTTCTGCAAACTGTGCAAGGCAGTTTACGGCTATTATTAATTTGATAAGGCAAGGGCCTGCGCCGCAGCAAACTGATTTAACTTGTGAGAAAAAACACAGGATAATCCGGTTTTTATCAAAATGATATAATTTATCAATTCGATAAAAGACATTGGTTTGGCTGCCAGGAGAATCATTTTCTTGCCATTTTTAGCTGGGAGTGACTATGGATAAATTAATCGTTATCAAAGGCGGCGGCGATCTGGCTACAGGCATTGCCCACCGCCTGCATCAGAGCGGGTTTAAGCTGGTAATAACCGAATTGGCGCGGCCCACCGTGGTCCGGCGCACCGTTGCTTTCGCCCAGGCCGTAGTGGACGGCCTGGCAACGGTGGAAGGCGTAACGGCCCGCAGGGTAACTGCGGATGCTGTGGCGGCCACGCTGGCGGCGGGTTGTATTCCCGTTGTCGTGGATGCAACCGGCAGGTATACGGCTGCATTTCAGCCGCAGGCCGTAGTGGATGCTATTATTGCCAAACGCAATACCGGTACGGCAGTAACGGATGCGGCGGTGGTAATCGGTATCGGTCCGGGTTTTACCGCGCCGGACGACGTACATGCCGTAATTGAGACTATGCGCGGTCATGACCTGGGACGGGTAATATACCGGGGGACAGCGCTGGCCAATACCGGCATTCCCGGCGAAGTAGGCGGCTACACGCTGGAACGGCTGATCAAAGCGCCGGCCGAAGGCAAGTTTAAGGCCTGCCGGCAAATCGGTGATACCCTTCAGGCCGGCGAGCTTGTCGGTCATGTCGGCAACTGGCCTGTGCAGGTGGCGATTGGCGGCATCCTCCGGGGGTTAATTCAAAGCGGCCTGACGGTTACCCAAGGCCTCAAGATCGGCGATGTGGACCCCCGCTGCCGGCCGGAACATTGCCATACCATTTCCGACAAAGCCCGGGCGATCGGCGGCGGGGTGCTGGAAGCCTTACTGCACCTGGGGGTGGTGCCATGAATAGCGATGTGTTTGCCAAACTTCAGGAATTGGCCGGCGCTGCGCAAGCCGTCGAAGTGATCACGCTGGTCGGGGCGCCGCCGGCACAGGCTGACTATGTCGGGCAGATGCTGATTACGGCTAACGGCCAAGCCTGGGGAGAAATGGTACAGACTGCTTTTACTGCGCACATTGTTGCCAGGTTAGCCGGTATGGAGTGGAAAAAACCGGCCGTGCTCGCTATCGACTATGACGGCGGTACGTATCACTTGTTTTGGGACCGGCTATCCCGCCGGCAGTCGGCCCTGGTGCTGGGGGCCGGTCATATC
>JAEZQV010000336.1 GCA_023441125.1 Bacillota bacterium | reverse complement strand
CAGTAATCCGGATACCTTTACCATGGTGCAATGCGCCCCCGCTGTCCGGGTTGGCCTGGCTGAAGACTTTGGCCTGGAATCAGGCGAACTGGTTGACGGCAAGATGGTTACCGCTCTTAGAAAACTGGGTTTTGACCGGGTATATGACACTAACTTTACCGCCGACCTGACCATTATGGAGGAAGGCAGCGAGCTGATTAAACGGATTAAGGACAATGGCATACTGCCCATGTTCACCTCCTGCTGTCCGGCCTGGGTTAACTATGTGGAGCAGGAACAGTTCGACATTCAGGCCCATCTGTCGAGCTGCAAGTCGCCCCAGCAAATGGCCGGCGCCCTGTTTAAGACCTATGGCGCCCAGCTTGATAAAATCGACCCCAAGAAAATTGTCAGCGTGTCGGTCATGCCCTGTACCGCCAAAAAATTTGAGGCCGCCCGCCCGGAAATGAAGTCAAGCGGCAGCCAGGACGTTGACCTGGTGCTGACAACCCGGGAACTGGCCAATGTAATCAAACACGCCGGCATCGATTTTAAGAGTCTGGAACCTGGCCGGCCGGATTCCGTACTAGGAGCGTACACCGGCGCCGGGCATATCTTCGGAGTCACCGGCGGTGTAATGGAAGCCGCGCTGCGTACCGGCTATGAACTGATAACCGGCAAAGCCCTTAAAAACGTCAACATTCTGGACGTGCGCTACAGCCAGGGAATAAAACGGGCTACCATCCAGGTGGGTGATCTGGCCGTCAAGACCGTGGTTGTCGCCGGGCTGGCCAATGCCGCGCCGATTATTGAGGAAATTAAAAACGGCACGGCCGATTTCCACTTTGTTGAGGTTATGGCCTGCCCGCAGGGCTGCATCAGTGGCGGCGGTCAGCCCAAAGTGCTTTTAGAGACCAAGCGCAAGGACGTGTATGCCTGCCGCCGGGATTCGATGTATAAGCATGATGAGGCCTTGCCGCTCAGGAAATCCCATACCAATCCGGAAATTACCAAAGTCTACAAAGAATTTTTAGGTGAGCCGCTGGGCCACAAATCCCACGAGCTGCTGCATACTCATTACACCAAGAGGGGGTAGTTGAATGATCAAGACGGCCTTCGTAATTGGCAACCCTGATTTGTGTATCGGTTGCCGCACCTGCGAGATTGCCTGTGTCCTGGCGCATACCGAAAAACAGCTGGGCACTGAGGCCATCAAAAGTGTGCCGTTTGTGCCCCGGCTGTCGGTGGTAAAAACTGAGGACATCAGCGTGCCGGTCCAATGCCGGCAATGCGAAGACGCGCCCTGTGCCGAAGCCTGCCCGGAAAAGGCCATTGTCCAGCGCGGTCAGGCCATCTATGTACTGGCCGACAAATGTGTCGGCTGCAAAAATTGCCTGATGGCCTGTCCGATCGGGGCGGTATATTTAACCAGAGTGGAAGAAAACCCTGGCCAAAAGACGGCCTATAAGTGCGATCTGTGCGGCGATGTGCCGGACGGGCCGCAATGCGTGAAAAAATGCCCGACCAAAGCCCTGTCGGTAGTATTGCCGGCGGCTATTACCGCCGGTATTAAGGAAAAACGCAAAAGCGCTGTGCGGGAGCATTCGCCTTTCCCGGCTCTGTAGAAGGATGCAGGTGGAGCGGCCGCTCCGCCTGCTCTTAATCAGCACTAAATATAAGTTGTTAAGGAGGTCTTTATTATGAGTTTTTGCCCACCGCCCGAGGTTGCCCAAAATTGTGTGGAAGCGCAGGTAAAACGGGCTAAAATGTCCGCCGGTCCCTTGTTTGTCTTAGCGATACTGGCCGGCTGCTTTATCGCTTTTGGCGCCGAAGGATCGACCATGGCCACCCATGACCTTACTTCACTGGGGGCCGGCTGGCAGCGTTTTGTTACCGGCTCGGTCTTTTCGGTAGGCCTGATGTATGTGGTGATCTGCGGAGCCGAGTTGTTTACCGGCAATGTTCTGATGCTGACGGCGCTGTTTTCGAAACGGATTACTATGTTTGATGTTCTAAGAAACTGGGGGATTGTGCTCCTGGGCAATATGCTGGGATCCGTACTTGTTGCCTGGCTTATGTATATGACAGGCCTGTTTAAATTCAATAACAATCTGTTGGGGGCATCGGCTTTAGCCATTGCTGTTACCAAGGTCAATCTCACCTGGGCGGAAGTTTTTTTCCGGGCCATCCTGTGTAACTGGCTGGTAGGTCTGGCCGTGTGGATGAGTTTTTCCTCCAAGGATATTATCAGTAAAGTGGCTACCTGCTATTTGCCGGTTATGACCTTTGTCATGAGCGGGTACGAGCATAGCATCGCCAATATGTACTATCTGCCGGCCGGCTTATTTGCCAAAACAATACCGGCCGTTGTGGAAGCCAGCAAACTCGGCACCAAGGTGGATACCCTGACCCTTGAGACCATGGTTATGGGCAACTGGGTTCCGGCTGTACTGGGGAATATCGTTGGTCTGGGGGTTTTTGTGGCCACGCTTTACTGGTACAGTTACCTGCGCGGCACCCCGGCAGCTGCCTGCAATGCGAGTACGGTTCCGGCGGCCACGCTGAAGCAGTAATCCCTGCACCGGACGCCCCACGGAACGGCTCTGGTATTGAGTCATTGTCATTTTACCCGGGAAACCTAAAGCTGCCGGGGAACAGGAACCGCGGATTGCCGATTACTTACACAAATAAAGGGCAGGGAGGCGCTAGGTATGTCGCCAGGTATCATTAAAATTGATCCGGAACTGTGTACTGGCTGCAGGCACTGTGCCTTGCACTGCCCTGTGCAGGCCATTGAGGGCACGACAGGACAGCCGCACAGAATCAATCCGGAGCGCTGTGTGATGTGCGGGCAGTGCATCCAAATCTGCCCGGCCTATGTGTCGCGGTCTGACGCCGGTATCAATTTGTATGCCCAAAAACGGCAGGAACGCAACCTGCCGGTCTCAGTCACTGAACCGCTGTTTGCCGCCTATTACGACAGTGATGTTCCCGCAGTAAAGGCCGCGCTGGCTGACAAGGACTTGTTTACGGTGGTGCAATGCTCGGCCGCGGTCAGGGTGTCCATTGCCGAAGAGTTTGGGATGCCGCTGGGCAGCCTGACACCGGGAAAACTGGCGGCGGCCCTGCAGAAGCTTGGTTTTAAACGGGTTTATGACAGTAACTTCGCCGCCGACCTGAACACGATGGAAGTAAGCGAAGAACTGCTGGAACGGCTGGAGGACGGCGGGGTATTGCCGCTGTTTACTTCCTGCTGTCCCGCCTGGGTCAAGTTTGTCGAGCAGGAGTATCCTGACCTGATTGCCCATCTGTCGACCTGCAAATCACCCCAGCAAATGGGCGGCGCCCTGTTTAAAACCTATGGCGCCGCTCTCAATAAGGTGACAGCTTCCCGCATTTACAGTGTGGCCGTTATGCCCTGCACCGGTAAAAAGTTTGAGTGCCAGCGCCCGGAAATGCAGGACAGCGGTTACCGGGATGTGGATGTCGTACTGACAACCCGGGAACTGGCTCAGTTAATTAAGGACGCCGGCATTGATTTCAAGAATCTGCTTAAAGCAAAATTTGATAAACCGCTTGGTGTCTACTCCGGCGCCGGTGCTATTTTCGGCGCCAGCGGCGGCGTTATGGAAGCGGCGCTCCGCACCGGTTATGAGCTGGTTACCCGCCAGGCTATACCCGATGTTAAGCTTGCCTTTGTCCGGGGCGGGGAAGGAGTAAGAAGGGCAAACGTCAGAATCGGTTCCTGGCAGCTTAAGGTTGTGGTTGTTTCCGGTCTGAAGTATGCCGTACCTATTCTGGAAGCAATCCGTAAGGGGAAGGCCGATTTTCACTTCATGGAGGTTATGGCCTGCCCGGCCGGTTGTATCAGCGGCGGCGGTCAGCCTAAGGTATGGCCGGTCAGTGACCGTAAGCTTGCTTATGACAGGCGGGCCCACAGCATTTACCGGCATGACGAGCGGCAGAAAAACCGTAAGGCCCATAACAATCCTGCCATTCAACGGATTTATGAAGAGTTTCTGGAAGAACAGAATGGCTACCAGTTATTGCATACCCGCTACACCCCCCGCAGCCGGCAGAAAAGCTGCCTGGACTGTACAAATTATCTTCATTTGGTTAGGGAGTGAAATTCGTGCTCATCGATCAATTATACCTTATTGTGCTTGGTACCTTTGTGCTGGGCATTGTTGCGACACTTGGCACCCGCTATAGTCCGCGGGCCACCAACTATCTTTCCCATACCCTGGCGGCCGCAGGCTGTGTGCTGGCGGCAGTGTGCGCCATCATGACCCTGGTAAGCGGCGGACAGGTGCTGACGTTTTCCCTGGGTGCGCCGCTTGGCCTGCTGAAGGTCCGAATTGACTATCTGTCGGCGTATTTCCTGCTGGCTTTTGGCGTGGTCGGCGCTGCCGTCAGTGTCTATGCGCTGGGGTACAGCCGGGAGTATTATCACCACCGGTATGTGAGCCTGGTCGCGCTGTTTAACGCTTTTTTGCTAGCGATGGTGCTGGTGCTGACCGTGAGCCAGGTAGTAGCTTTTGTTATCGTCTGGGAATTAATGACCGTCGTATCTTTCTTTCTGGTCAATCACGAGTATGAGAAAACGGCTAACACCAAAGCCGCGTATCTGTATATTTTAATGACGCATGTGGGCACAGCGTTTATCACCATTGCCTTTATGCTGCTGGCAACCGGTTCGGCCAGTCTGGATTTTGCTCAGTTAAGCGGCGCCGCTTTGTCCGAACCCATGCGCAATCTGGTATTTTTGTGCGCCTTGCTGGGGTTTGGCACCAAAGCCGGGGTCATGCCGCTGCATATCTGGCTGCCGGAGGCGCATCCCGCCGCTCCCAGCCACGTCTCGGCCATGATGTCCGGGATTATGATTAAAACCGCTATATATGGCCTGGCCCGTTTCTTTCTTGATTTCCTGGGCACCGGTCCGGCCTGGTGGGGCGGTCTGGTACTCTTACTGGCCATTGTTTCCTCGGTCCTCGGCGTGCTGTACGCCCTCATGGAACATGATCTTAAACGCCTGTTGGCCTATCACAGTGTGGAGAATATCGGCATCATTCTGCTGGGCGTCGGCGCCGGTATGGTATTTATGAGTTACGGGCAGCAGACCCTGGCCGGTTTGGCCTGGGCTGCCGCGCTGTATCATGTCTTTAATCATGCGGTTTTCAAGTCGCTGCTCTTCATGGGGGCCGGGGCGGTGCTGCATGCCACCCACAGCAAGGATATTGAGCATCTGGGCGGCCTCATTAGCAAGATGCCGTATACCGCGCTGTGCTTTTTAATCGGCGCCGCCGCCATCTCGGCGCTGCCGCCGCTGAACGGTTTTGTCAGCGAATGGCTGACCTTCCAGGCCCTGTTCTTTCTGCCCAAGGCGGCAGCCGGTTTAGCCGGCAAGTTGTCGGCGGTTGCTCTGATTGCCTTGTTGGGCTTAACCGGCGCCCTGGCGGCCGCCTGTTTTGTAAAAGCTTTCGGTGTGGTATTTCTGGCTAAGCCCCGCAGCAAACAGGCGGAAATAGCCCGGGAAGTACCGGGCAGCATGCTGCTGGGAATGGGCTCGCTGGCCGCCGTGTGCGTGGCCGCCGGCGTCTGGCCGCAATGGATGATCGGCATTCTCCAGACGGTAGTGGCCGGCCATGCCGGCGTGTCCATGGACGGCCTGTTCCAAACCGGCCGCTGGTATGCAGTCGGCTTTGCGGCTCAGCCGGGCACCTCCGGTCTGATCACCATGCCGCTCGTGGTTATTCTGCTGGTCGCGGGCCTGGCAGTTGCCTGGCTGCTGGCCAGAGCCAACGGCGCACCTCAGGTCAGAACCGGGGAAACCTGGACCTGCGGCATTATTCCCACCGCCCGTATGGAGTACACGGCCACCGGCTTTGCCGAGCCAATCCGCCGGGTATTCGGACCCGTGTTGCGCCCGGTTGCGGAAGTTACCGCCGACACAGCTCCGAACCGGTATCACGGGGTAAAAATGTCCCTCAACCTGCATATCCGCCACCTCATTAACGAGTGGCTGTATCAGCCGGCCACCGACGGCATCCTGCGGCTGGCCAACAGCGTTAAGCGTATTCAGGCCGGCAGTCTGCAGCTATATATCGGTTATATCATGGTAGTTACCGTGTTGGTTATGATTATTGGTACAAGGTGGTGACAGTATGACGCTTACACTTACAATCCTGCAGGTCATTGGTCTGGTGCTGTTGGCCCCGCTCGTCCAGGGGATCATTAAAAATACCAAGGGCCGTCTGCAAAGCCGCCGTGGCCCGGGTTATTTCCAATCCTACTTTGACTTTGCCAAATTTCTCAAAAAAGATCAGGTTATATCGCCGACGGTGTCCTGGATTTTCCATTTGGCCCCTTATGTCTATTTTGCCTCCGCCATCGGCGCCGCCGCGCTGGTACCGACCATTTTCACGCCGGGGGCCGTGCAGTTTGACAATCTCTTCGTCCTGGTATACCTGTTGGCGCTGGGCCGTTTCTTTTTAGCCCTGGCCTCGCTGGATGCCGGCAGTTCTTTCGGCGGCATGGGCGGTTCACGGGAAATGTTTATCAGCGTGCTGGTTGAACCGGTATTAATGCTTACTATCTTTACCGTCGCCTTTACTGCCGGCTCGACCGTGCTTGCCACTATGGCCCAGGCGGCGGCCCAGGCGCCGCTGTCCTTAGCGGCTGTGCTGGCGGCGATTGCTTTCCTGATTATTACGGTAGCGGAAACAGGCCGGATACCGGTTGATAACCCCGACACCCATCTGGAACTGACCATGGTGCACGAGGGTATGGTGCTGGAGTATTCCGGCCGGCCGGTAGGGCTCATTTTCTGGGCTTCGGCCGTCAAGCAACTGGTGTTTATCCTGCTCTTGATCAATCTGTTTGTTCCCTGGAATGTTTTTGGTCAGGAAACAGCCTGGCTGACAGCGCTGGGGCTCGTAGTCAAAGTGCTGGCCGCAGCGGTGCTGCTGGCCGCTATTGAAACCAGCACCAATAAAATGCGGCTGTTCCGGGTACCCGGGCTGATGGTTGCGGCAGGATGTCTGTCCTTGCTGGCCATTGTGGCCCAGTAAGAAGGGAGAAGTCAACAATGGTTTTGTTAACGATACTGCTTATGTCGGCGGCTATCCTGCTGACCCGGGTGTCAAATCTCCGGCTGGGCATTCACATTATTGTGGCCCAATCGGTCATTGTGGCGCTGGCTTGTGCCGTTGCCGGCATCCATACCGGCGAAGTTCATATGTATGTGGCGGCCCTCTTGACCGCGGTCATCAAAGTAGGTCTGATCTCCTATGCGTTGTACCGGCTGTTGCCCTATCTGGCCGAGGAACGGGAACTGGTAAAGCCTAATTTCACCACTTTTACGGCCATTCTGTCCATTATTCTGGCTCACGGCCTGCTGGGTAATGCTTTGCCGGAATTTGCCGCCAACTCGACCCTGCCCGCTGCCGTATCCCTGTCCTTTATCGGCCTGCTGCTGATCATGACCCGCCGGCAGGCGCTGATGCAGACCCTGGGGTTGCTTACCATGGAGAATGGTCTCTATTTGCTCGGATTATCCATTACCCAGGGGTTGCCGCTCATTATTGAGCTGGGTATATTCTTCGATATCCTGGTGGCGGTTGTTATTCTGGTAATTCTGACTTACCGGCTGAAGCTGTCCTTTGAAACGACGGACACCGGCCTTTTAAAGAAGTTGAAAGGGTGATAGCATGCAACACCTGATACTACTAGCGTTGGCTATTCCGGTCCTTACCGGCCTCTTGACCTTGCTGCAG
>JAEZQV010000306.1 GCA_023441125.1 Bacillota bacterium | reverse complement strand
ACTGTGAGCCGCCCGCCGGGTAGGTGCTCCTCAGCCGGGAAAGGATGAAGCTCGACGCAGGCCCGCAGCCTGTCAGCGGTAGTAGCTGCCTGATTTTGTTCCAGATCGGGCAAAATAAGAATAAACTTTTCGCCGTCAAACCGTCCCGCCAAATCGTTAGTGCGAATTTGGGTCTTCAGTAACATGGCTAATGTGACAAGAACTTCATCCCCCTGAATATGTCCGTGGCGATCATTATATTGCTTAAAATAATCGATATCCAGCATAAAAAGAGTCAATACACCGCCATAGCGGTTAATTTTGGACATTTCTTCATCCAGACGCTTAATGGACTGACTGGCATTGTACAAACCCGTTTTGCAGTCCAATAAGGCCGTTTGTTCCAGCATACCTTTGACATGGGCCAGTTCATCGGTGGCCTTTTTTAGTTTGTCTGACATGGTGCGTAGCGTTTTGCTATTGGCATCGACAATACTGACCGGCAGGCGGTACAGCAAGGTGTTTGTCAGCAGCGCCAGGCCCAGGAAAATGCCGAATAGTAACATTGTTGACATGATCACGCTTACTGCTGTTACCGTTACTTCCGCATAACCATGGACGGTTCCGCGGACAACAATATCTACACGCTGGGTGATGTCAAACAGGGAAGAAGGGGAGGCGGCCGCGGGAGCATCGCTGCTTGACCAGTGGGTAATGACTTTAATATGCCTGATATCTGATTTTTGCTGATAAAAAGCTGCCAGGTTGTTAAGCTGAGTAAGACCGGTCTGCCGGGCATCCTGATTGACGATAATGATTTCCTGGGCCTCTTTGGCGATTTGGTGAGCCAAAGAGGCGGTTTCCGACTGCTTATTTTTCCAGGACAGGCAGAGATAGGTTAGCGGTGTACATAAAGAAATTAAAAAGCCGGTGATGAGGGCCAGGGCGAACATCCGGGCAGAAAATGCTTTTAACATATCGTTTGTTTTCTGAATGCTGATCACCTCCGTTGGCGGTAAGGGCCTTTGTTATACTATATGCTTATTGGTAAGCAGTTGACACATATTCGGTTCTATGTAAACAAAAAATGGTGACAATTCTATGCTTTGCCGCATACAATACGGTGTGAGAACATTTGGGAGGTGCGATAGCATTATGCCTGTACAGGAAGAAGACCGTAAACCCCATCACCATCACCATGACGATGGCAGGATGCCGCATGTTCACACTTATTTGACAGAAGTGGATGTAGCGGATGAGCATCAGCATATTCTTATGGGTGTCAGCGGACCGGCGAGAGAAAAGGGAAGAAGTCATGTTCACCGCATTCATGGCCGGACCTCGTTCATCAGCGAAGAAGGGGACTGTGAGTGTGGGCACTGGCATACCGAAGATGTTATGACCGGGCCGGCAATTGAAATGCCCTGTGACAATCATGTTCATTATTTTGATGGCACGACCAGCGAAAATGACGACCATTGCCACAGTTTTTCCGGAGTCACCGGCCTGGGGCCATGCCCGGCCTATGAAACGGAAGAGGATGACGACTGCGAGGAAGACACGGAAGAAGACGACTGTGAGTGCATAGAAGAAGAAGAGGATGACTGCGATCCGCCGGTAAAAATGCCTAAATATAAATACAAGTATGGCAAGCGTCCCGAAGCAGAATAAGGTGCATTACTTACAAGAGCCGTCAGCATAATTGGCTGGCGGCTCTCTTTATATATAAAAAAACAAGGCTCTTTTGTTATTTATCCGTTGGCTACGAATCAACAACGAAAGAGCTTTGTTATGAGGAGGACTACTTTAAAGATAGGGCAGTTTCAGGCTGACTGCGCTGGCTGATATGATACGGCAATGTGAGAAAAAACCAAATTGGTGACGTAAAAATCAGCAAAAACAGTGACGCCGTAAACAGCGGGCTGATAATTGCCAGCAGCAGGTAAAACGTAATACTTTTGAACACAAGCTCACCCCCTCCCGTTTATAGTCTGTAGCTGAATTTGGAAAGGAATCTGTTTGTAAATTCATTATACACCATATTGAATGTGAAATAAAGTACATTTAAAGAAAAAGTTATCAATTTCACATATTTTAAAATAGCAGCCGAAATATGGATTTTTCAGATTTAACTTTAAATGTGGCAAATTTTGTGATAAAATTTGTGCCTATACAAATCATATAAGGTAGAATATAAGATAGAAGTTAAAATGGCAGGGGAGGAATCCTACTTATGGAGTTATGGTATACCGAATATCAAACCAAAAATCTTGGGTTAACCGCCAGAATAAAAGCTACCCTTTATTCCGGTCAGTCAGATTTCCAGGAGGTCGCAGTAGTTGATTCCCATGAGTTCGGACGGATGCTGGTACTTGATGGTGTTTTTCAAACATCGGTTTTTGATGAGTTTATTTATCATGAGATGATTGCCCATGTACCGCTGTCTGCGCATCCAGACCCGAAAACGGTATTGGTTATCGGCGGCGGGGATGGCGGTACTATTCGCGAGGTAGTCAAGCATCACTCGGTTGAGGTGGCCGAAATGGTGGAAATTGATGGCCTGGTGGTTGACGTCAGCAAAAAATACCTGCCGGAGATCAGTGTCGCCTTAAACAAGAAGCATCCTAAACTGCGGCTGAAAATTGGTGATGGCATAAGGCATATGCAGGAAGTACAAAACAAGTACGATGTCATTATTGTGGACTGTTCGGACCCGATCGGTCCTGGTGAAGGATTATTCACTCACGGGTTTTATCAGAATGTGCACAAGGCGTTAAAAGCGGATGGCTTGTTTGTCCAGCAAACCGAATCACCCTTTTATCATCAGGAACTGATAAAACGTCTTTACCAGGATATTGCTTCGCTATTTCCCATTACCCGTTTGTATTTAGCCAATATCCCGCTTTATCCGGGCGGGTTGCATTGTTTTACCATCGGCTCAAAGCAGTATGATCCGGCCAATCCTGATGTATCCCGGATTCCAGACAATCTAGAAACACGCTACTACAACCGGGGTATCCAACAAAGCTGCTTTGCTTTACCGAACTTTGTGCAGGAACTGCTGAAGTAAAGCCTAGAGAAAAAAATAGGAGATTGCCACGCTGCCTGTAATGAAGTGCGCTCATTACGCCTGGACAGACGCGGCAATCCCGTTTGGGTTAGTTACAGTAAATTTTCCGGATTCAAGCCAGCCAATTCTGCAAGAACAAACCGCCCGTCTTTACGAATGAGCTGATCGTCAAACCAAATTTCGCCACCGCCGTATTCCGGATTTTGAATGCAGACAAGATCCCAGTGTATGGCGGATTTATTGCCATTAAAGGCCGCATCATAGGCATTGCCGGGTGTAAAGTGGAAACTGCCCTTGATTTTCTCATCAAACAAAGTATCCTTCATGGGCTTTTCGATATAAGGATTTACGCCTAATGCGAATTCGCCGATATAGCGCGCTCCATCATCAGTAGCAAAAATTTGATTGATTTTTTCATTGTCATTGGCCGTGGCTTTGACAATCTTGCCGTTTTTAAACTCAAGCCGAATATTGTCATAGGTGAATCCCTGGTATACGGCCGGGGTATTATAGGCAAGGATCCCGTTGACCGAATCTTTTACCGGCGCAGTGTAAACTTCACCGTCGGGTATATTTCTGAGGCCGGCGCATTTAACCGCCGGTATTCCTTTGATAGAAAAAGTAAGGTCAGTGCCGGGACCGGTAATCTTCACCTTATCGGTGCTCTCCATAAGCTGAATCAGCGGGTCCATGGCTTTGGCCATTTTGGCATAATCAAGATTGCATACATTAAAATAGAAATCTTCGAAAGCTTCGGTGCTGCTGTTGGCTAATTGGGCCATAGAAGCATTGGGCCACCGGAGAATGCACCATTTGGTTTTGGGAACCCGCACATCAAGATGTACCGGCTTTATCCAGTTCTGCTGGTAGCTTTGCAGCTGGGCGGCAGGCACATCAGCCATTTCGGTGATATTAAAGCTGGCTCTGATGGCAATGTAGGCGTTCATTTCTTTCATTCTGGCCTGTTCCCAGGCGGCAGCCATTTTGAGCTGATCGCCCGACGCCTGCATGAGCAGCGCGCGCTGCAGCTGGCTGTTTTTGATTTCCAGAAACGGGATACCGCCTGCGGCATAGGCTTCGTCAACGAGGGCCTTGGCCAGTGGAACGGCATCATCGAACATCTCGATTAATATTTTTTCGCCAGGCTGCAGACTGGTTGAATAACCAATCAGGTTTTTGGCAAGAGTTTTTATTCTTGGATCCAAAGCGGTTCCTCCTTACTAAGTAACTTTTATACTCTTTATTATCAGTATTTGATGTTTTAGTAAAAATATCCTTTGCCAGAGAGCGCAGGCAATAAATAAATAATTCAGAGGACTTGCATTTTTATTTTGCCTATTATATAATTCATTATGTCATATATAAATTCCTCGATAGCTCAGTCGGTAGAGCAATCGGCTGTTAACCGATTTGTCGTAGGTTCGAGTCCTACTCGAGGAGCCATGGCCCGTTGGTCAAGTGGTTAAGACACCGCCCTTTCACGGCGGTATCAGGGGTTCGAATCCCCTACGGGTCACCACGGGCGATTAGCTCAGCCGGGAGAGCGCCTGCCTTACAAGCAGGATGTCGGCAGTTCGATCCTGTCATCGCCCACCACCAGTCATTGAAAGCTTTCAGAGTTCACTCTGAAGGCTTTTCTTATTTGTATGTGAAAAAGGCAGCAAAGTTTAGCGGACACGGCAGGAATAGTTTGAATTTTAGCGAAATATGTCAAAAAGGCGGTGAATTTGGTGGTGCTTTCCAAAACAAAAAACACAGTAGCAATGGCAGCTGTCGGTATCGGTCTGCTGATCGTCATGATCGGTCTGATAATAAACTATTTCAATTACCAGTATAAGACTGTAGTGGAAGGTGAGCGGGAGCGCCTTATTGTTGAAGCGAACAATCTGGATATGTATTTTAATACCAAATTGATAGGCCTTAAGCTTCTGGCCAATTATCAGGATGTGCGCAGCCTGGAAAGCCTGCGGGTCAGGCGAAGTCTGCTGGCGGCGGCAGGCATCCTGGGGGTTGATAATATTGCGTTGTATGATAAACAGGGTGAACTGATTTGCGACTGTCAGTCCATGCCGGGCTACGTCCACTCGCCTTTCACAGATCCCAACTTTTCCGCAACCTTTCAAAATGCAGTGGCAGGAAAAACCGGTATTTCAGGCAGACTGGTGTATGACAGCCTTGAAACGGCGTTCGTCAGTATCCAGGTTCCAGTCATGGAGGGCCACCAGGTTAGTGCGGTGCTGGTGGCGTATATTCCGTTAAATGATATAGCTGTCGCCATAATGCAGGACCGTATGCCGGAGCGGCAGTATCTTTTTGTGTTAGACGGCGGCGGGCAGTTTATTTATCACCCGTATTTGAATGAGCTTTACCCTGAAAGTGCGGCACTAAAAGAGCAAATGATTGACCTGATGCATAACAGGGCCGGGATGGCTGAGTATAATTCACAGTATGACGGCTTGGATAAGCTGATTATCTATACTGATTTGTCCAACGCCAACTGGCGTGTGGCGACAACGGTACCCATGACGGCTTTATATACAAGAGTTCTGGGGAAATCAATCGAGGATGCGGAGAATTTCTTTTTGCTGGCGCTTTGCCTGGCACTTTTATACGGTGTTTGGCGTCAGGCCAGACGGCATGAGCGCGAACGCGAACAGCTCAGGCTGGAGCGCATGACCTGTGTTAACCAGTTTGCTGCCGGCATTGCCCATGAAATCAGAAATCCGCTGACGTCCATAAAAGGGTTTATACAGCTCATGGCCCGGCGCACCGACAGGCCGGCAACACCGGAACACCTGGAAATAATTCTCTCGGAGATTGGCCGGATTGATAACCTGATCAGCGAGTTTCAGATGCTGGCCCGTCCGCTCAAAGAACCGGAGTTTGAGAAGATTAATATCTGCAAACTGCTGGCTGATGTGGCCTTGCTCATGGAAGGACAGGTACATAATAAAGCTATTGTTGTACGGCTGCAGCCGCCACCGGCTTTCGGCTGTTTCGCCTTTGGCGATATGGCGCAGCTTAAACAGGTTTTCATTAATTTGCTGAAAAACGCCATTGAGGCGGCGCCGATCGGCGGCAACATTACCTTGGCTATTGGCCGGCAGCAAAATATGGTGGCTGTGACAGTGGAGAATGATGGGGAAAGTATTCCGGAGGAAATCATTAGTAAACTGGGTACTCCTTTTTTTACAACCAAAGAAAGCGGAACCGGCCTGGGGCTGTCGGTCTGTTATAGTATTGTAGAAAATCATGGCGGAAAAATAAAAGTATATAGCCAAAAAGGGCAGGGAACGGTATTTACTGTGCTGTTGCCGGCAGCGACTGACGATTATGTGTCCGGTATTGATTAAAACTGTTGATTCGGTCTTGGTGAAGCAGGAGTTTGTCCCTGACAGAGCTAATATCTGTGAGGAGGTACTCTTTTAGGGAGTGAGTGGTTTGCCCTTTCAACGGCTTAAAGTTACGATCGGGGCTTTTCTTGTTATTCAGATAATCGGTATTATCGGCTATATGCTAATTGAGAACTTATCTTTTTTTGATGCCTTGTATTTTACGGTAGTGACGGTGGCTACTGTTGGTTATGGCGATATTGTACCCAAAACACTTGCCGGCCGTTTGTTCACCATGGCCCTGATTATTAGTGGTGTCGGCATGGCTTATTATACATTTACTCTGATTATCAGCGCCCTGATTGAAGGGCAGTTAAAAAACGTATGGGGGCGAAGAGGCATGAACCGGCGGATTGCTGCCATGCAAAACCATATTATTGTATGCGGGGCCGGTCGCGTGGGAACCAACGCCATGGAAAGGCTGCTCCAGGAAGACGAAGCTTATGTTGTAAT
>JAEZQV010000303.1 GCA_023441125.1 Bacillota bacterium | reverse complement strand
CTTCTATATAGTCCGCATCAACGGTTTTGCCTTGAACGCATGCTTACCTTTACGACAATCAGCAGCGGCAGGCTGAGAAACAACGAGGACAAGCCCTGCCAGATTCCGGCTCCAAACAGTGCGGTCGCGCAGCCAAAGACAGTTAGAGAACCTAGCAGCAGTGGGACTTTCCATATCTGCCAGGCGGACTGGGGCTGCGGCGTTTTTTCGGCCGGCAGTTCGGCAACAACCAGCATTTGCTGTGATAGAAGCGGTAGCGCCGGCCGTTTTCGCAATAGCCACAGATAGCTGCCGCTAACAATCAGGCCGATCGTGACGACATCCAGCAAGGCCCACAGGACTTTCAGCGGCAGCCCGCCATAATTTCCGAAATGCAGAGGATGGGCGAGCTGCAGCAGGCGTATATACCAGGGAACGGCGGCGACCGCTGTTAGCTGCCCGGTTGCCGCATCAACCAGCGCCGGCGTATACCAGTGAGCGGTATCCGGTGTTGCGCCTGTTGTAAAGATCATATAATGATGTGGACTGCCCCATTGCTCATTGGGAAAATAGAGGAAAGCGACGCGTTGACCGGGAACCGCCGCCCGGACGGCGGCGACAGCCTGCTGCACGGGGCGGAGCCGGTCAGGCGGCGGTTGATGGCGATAAGGCTCCAGCAGGGACTGTAGCGACGAAGTTTGCCAATGCTGATATAAAGGGGCGGCTAGCGTATGTAAAACGCCGGTTCCCGTCACGAGCACGGCCCATACCAAAGCCACTATGCCCAGCAGCTTGTGAAGATCGGCAAATTTTTGGCGCGCCGAACCCTTGGTGCGTATGGCGCCAAAGGCAGTAAAGCGCATAAACGGCTTATAGATGATGACGCCGGATACCAGGGCCAGCAGGCATAAAAGACCCATAAAGCCGAGAAACAACTGTCCCGGCAAACCGGCAAATAGATCGGTATGCAAATGGAAGAGCCAGGTTAGCACTTTTTTTCCCGGAGATTTCGGTTCTGAGGACGTGATGATTTTCCCCGTGTAAGCACTCAGGGTAACCCACGGATTCTCACCGCTGTCCGGCGACGACAAGCCGACGGAAATCTCCGGTTTTTCGTAATCAATACTGACCCAGCGCGGCTGATAGGCCGGATACTCAGCTACAGCGGCTGCAACAAGCGTGTCCAGATTCCTATAAAGAGAAGGCCGGGCCGTCAAATGCAGGCGGCTGTCCAGTGCATCTTCCAGTTCATCGTGGAAGATGAGCGGCAGTCCGGTGACACAAAGCATGAGCATGACCAGAGCGCAAATCAGGCTGGTCCATTTATGAAGGGAGTACCAGTACCGCATGAAGCCCTCCTTTTAGCACAGAGTTTTTGAAACTGATGGGAGTGTTGGCTATTATTACCAGTGGCGCGTAGCCGTTAGCAGCACGGTCCGGCCCTCGCCGGCATAGCCGGTGCCGACATTATAAAATTTATCAAACAGATTGCGGACGTTCAGGGCTAGCCGCCATTCGTCCAGATCATAGCGGACCATGGCATCGGTCACTACCACTCCCGAATATTTAACTGTATTGGCAGAATTATACCGAGAACCGATATAGCGCAAACCGCCGCCAAAACCAAGCCCTTTCAGCTTGCCTTCCTGTAGCGTGTAATCAGTCCAGAGCGAGGCGAGGTGCTTGGCAATCCCTGCGGTGTGTTTGCCAATTTCCGTAATATCGTTGCTTTTAGTCGTTTTGTTATCCAATAACGTATAGGCAGCGATAATATTCAGACCTTTAACCGGTGTCAGTTGTGCTTCCAGTTCCAGCCCTTTTGATGTTACCTCTCCGGTTTGCACATTGTAATCAGGCCCACTGTAGACTTCATTCAGCGGGTCGGCGGTCAATACATTTTGCTGACGCAGATCAAATAGAGCAGCGGTAAACCGGGCATTGCTGCCGGTTGGTTCGTACTGGACGCCCAGTTCGTACTGGGTTCCGGTGGTCGGCACAAAAGCATTGCCGTAGCGATCGGCGCCTGACTGCGCTTCGAAGGATTCTGAATAACTGAAATAAGGGGACAGTTCTTTGGTTGCGTGATAAACCACTCCGGCCCGGCCGGTATTGGCCGTTTGTTTGATGCTATTGCCATCGTCTTCATACCAGTCCCGGCGGCCGCCTGCCAAAAACACCCAACGGTCGCTAAATTTGACCTGGTCCTGTAGGTACAAACCGCGCTGGCTCATGTTGGACTTCACAAATGGGCTAGTAGCCGGTGTCGCGACTGTCTGACCGTAATTGAGTGTAATTAGGTCAAGACTTGGGGCAACGCCGTATCCCATACGAACATCATAATTTTTTCGCAGATAATCAAAACCGACCAAGGTTGTATGAGCCCAAGCCCCGTTTGACCATTTTGCCTGGAAATGGGTATCAATGGCATCGGCACTAAGCGTTTCTGGGAAATAATAGACAACCCGGTTTAACGTCCGGCCGTCTGAGTCAATGCCGTTCACATCTAGATACTTAAGCGAGATGTTAATATCGGTATGGCGGGCGGTTTGTTTTACCGACCACATATCGTTGAACTGGTGCTCAAAAATATAGCCGATTTCCTTTTGTTCCCGTTCAAAACGATCATAGCCCGGTTCGCCGATAAACAGTGTGCTGGGATATCCATATAAAATATTATCGGTAGCGTAAATCGTTCGGCCGCCAAAAGAATTGCCTTTAATGTCGGTTTTTTGGTAAGTCGCTAAGAGGGTTAATTTCGTGGCGTCATCCGGCTTCCAGGTCAGCGCCGGAGCAATCAATGTACTTTTGCCGCTGGTATAGTCCTGTTCAAAATCTTGGTCCTGGGTCCGTGCAGTCAAACGGAACAAGAGCTTACCATCATCCTGAACCGGTCCGCCGACATCCAGTGCGATACTTTTATTGGAATTGTTTCCTACCTGAAGCTGGACTTCATGCAGTTCTTTCTCCGGCGGCTGCTTGGTAACTTGATTAATTAGACCACCGGGACTGTTGGCACCGTAGAGAATGGAAGCCGGCCCCCGCAGGATTTCAATCCGGTCAAAGGCATAGGGATCGGTATTGGCGGTAGCAAAAAAGCCAACCGGGCTGCGTAAGCCATCGGTAAAGGTCGAATAGACGTTGCTCCCAAACCCCCGAATGACTGTATAGCTGTAGCCGCGAGCGTCTTTGGCGTAGGTGCTGGGATTGACGCCCGGCGTATAGGCGATGGCTTCATCCAGGGTTTGTACGGCGCGGGCTTCCATTTGTTCTCTAGTGACTACGCTGATGGACTGAGCCGTTTCGTTGAGTGGCGTGTCGGTCTTGGTAGAAACCGAGCTGCGTTTGGCGGCATAGCCGGTGTCTTTTTTGTCTTTTGTGGCTGTGACCTCCACGCCCTTCAGGGTAAATTCACGCTGCGCCGCATCATCGGCTGCTGCTGTTTCCTGGGCGGTCTGTTCGGACGGGGGTTGTGCCGCATCATCGGCGGCGTAAACGGGATATTGCCAAAAAAGGCTGCTGCCGATCAGGGCATAGAACAACCTTTTTTTGGCCGGGCCTAGTGTTCTTTTTTTCATCCGTTCCTCACTCCTTTAAGATATATGGTTCTGGCTCATGCCGAAAAGCCTGCCTGTCCCGGCGCAATGGCAATGGCCAAGGCAGCAAAATGGCGCGGAACGAACGTAATTTACCCTTCCCTTGTGTTGCATTCATGGTAATTGCTACGGATTCAGCTTGTTTTGCTTACAAAAGAAAGTATAATTGATAATAATAATCATTATCAATTATATTCTCCCATTATATGCATAAATCATGCAAAGAGGGCTCCTAGCCTCCCTATTCCTGTTGCTCTGCTGCGTCCCTTTGACATCTAGAACGGCCAATAATTTCTTGGCCGTTCTGTTAATATTGACGCAAATAGCAGGATTTACAGTCTTTAGCAAGAATAAGTTAATCCATACACAAAGGGAGGACTGGAATGTGGATACAGCACAGATGACTGTTGCGCAGATTACCGCACTGTTGTCGCAACAGGATATTTCCTTACATACAGTTAGTAAGCTGAAACAGGATGCGCGTCTTTCCGTACAACGGATTGTCGAGAGATGGGAAGCCCGGCGGCAGAAGGAACAGAAGGAGCAAGAACGGATTGCAGCACTGTATAAATATGAACGGGTAATGCAACAACAAGGGTATCGCCTAGTTGCCGGCATCGATGAAGCCGGCCGGGGACCGCTGGCAGGACCTGTCGTCATTGGCGCTGTCATTTTACCGCCGGACTGCTATTTGCCTGGCCTGAATGATTCCAAAAAACTTTCAGCCGCCCAAAGGGAAAAGCTATATCAGGAAATTAAGGCGGTTGCTATTGCCGTTAACCGTTCTGTAGTCGGTGTGGAAATAATTGATCATCTTAATATCTATCACGCCACTATCGCCGGCATGTATAAAGCAATTGAGGGTTTGGCGCCGGCACCACAGGCTGTGCTGATTGATGCAGTGCCTCTACCTAGGCTTGCGGTTCCGTCTGAATCGATTGTGAGCGGCGACCAAATCAGCGCCTCTATTGCAGCAGCTTCGATCATTGCCAAAGTGGAACGGGACCAAATCATGGCTGAGCTTGATTGCCAGTACCCCATGTATGGATTTAAACGGCATAAAGGCTATGGCACACAAGAGCATATGAACGCCCTGCAGCAATATGGGCCGTGTAAATATCATCGCCGCAGTTTTTCCCCGGTTGGCGCCGTTATGACAATGAATAATAATGCAGGATAAATAGCTTGCCGCTGAGGGAGTTGATAGGGTGCCTGAGCCGGAACATGACAATATAACCCAAGCAGTTGCCCTTAAATATGATGAACAGGACCATAAAGCACCGCGGGTAGTGGCGAAAGGGGCCGGCTTTGTTGCCGGCAAAATTTTAAGCTCGGCCAAAGAGCACGGCATACCTGTTTATCAGAATAAAACACTGACAGGCATGCTGATGGCGGTTGAACTTGACCGGGAGATACCACCGGAATTATATCAGGCCGTCGCGGAAGTGCTGGCCTATATCTACCGGCTGGACCAGCAAATAGGCAAGCGCCTGAAATAACAGGCTGCCGGAGGGAGCGTATGAACCACATTGCGATTGGCGACAGGGGCGAGCAGTCGGCCGCGCGCTACTTAAGTGAGCGTGGCTATAAAATTATTGCCACTAACTATCGCGCCAGAACAGGGGAAATAGACATTATCGCCCAGGACAAAGACTGCCTGGTTTTTGTCGAGGTTAAAACCAGACGCTCTCTTGCCTGCGGGTTTCCTGCTGAGGCTGTCACAGTGAGGAAACGGCAGAAAATAGTAAATACCGCGCTTTGTTTTCTCAAGCAACGCGGACTTAACGATGCAGCTTGCCGGTTTGATATTCTGGAGGTCTATATAACCAAGGATGCAATCCGCTGTAATCATATAAAAAATGCGTTTGGCAGCTAATTTTACTGTGGGGGTAACCAGTGTTTGCACAGACTTTTGGCTCTACGACTTTAGGCTTACATGGTGTGCTGATAACAGTTGAAGTAGATATTGCCAACGGCCTTCCCGGTTTCGATATTGTCGGCTTGCCGGATACCGCCGTACGCGAATCCCGGGAACGGGTACGGGCCGCCATAAAAAATAGCGGCTATGAGTTTCCGGTTCGCCGGATAACGGTGAATCTGGCGCCTGCGGATATAAAAAAAGACAGTTCCGGGCTTGACTTGCCGATTGCAATCGGCATTCTGGCGGCGAGCGGTCAAGTGAATCCGGCCAGTTGCCGGCGGCAGGTTTTTGCCGCGGAGCTATCGTTAGAGGGCAGGCTGCGGGCTGTTTCCGGGATATTATCCATGGCGGTCAATTGCTGGGATAACAGTATCCCGGATATGATTGTTGCGCCGGATAATGCGCAAGAGGCGTTATTAGCCGGGCAATTGGCGGTCTATGCACCTGAATCGCTAAATGAGCTTGCTAGGCATCTTACCGGTGAGGACGTAGCAAGCCCGGTGATTTCAGTGCCGCCGGAACACCGGGGCGCTGATTCAACACTGGATTTTGCCGATGTGCAGGGGCAGATTGTCGCCAAGCGCGCTTTAGAGATTGCGGCTGCCGGCTTTCACAATGTCATGATGGTGGGACCGCCCGGTTCAGGTAAAACCATGCTGGCCAAAAGACTTCCTTCCATATTGCCGGCTATGACGCCGCAGGAATCTTTGGAAGTGACCAAAATATACAGTGTGGCCGGGATGCTCAAAAACAATATTGGTCTGGTCACCGAGCGGCCGTTCCGCAGTCCGCATCATACGATTTCAGCGGCGGGCATGATTGGCGGCGGGAGTGTTCCCCGGCCGGGTGAAATTACGCTCAGTCACAACGGCGTCCTTTTTCTGGACGAGCTGCCTGAGTTTCCCCGGACGGTGCTGGAAGTACTGCGCCAGCCACTGGAAGATGGGGAAGTCACGATTTCGCGGGTTAATGCCAGTTTGGTTTACCCGGCAAAGGTGATGCTCATATTAGCCCTCAATCCCTGTCCGTGCGGTTTTCTCTCTGATCCTTTGCGGGATTGCTCTTGTACGCCGGCCGATATTCGCCGTTACCAGAAAAAAATTTCCGGACCGCTGCTCGATCGCCTGGATATTACCATCCAGGTGCCGCGGCTGGCGTATAACGATTTGGTAAAAGACAGGGCGCAGGAATCTTCAGCAGATATCCGGCAGCGTGTGGAAAAAGCAAGAGCTATTCAGCAGGAGCGCCTCAAGCGGTATGGGCTTTATGCCAATGCGCAAATGCAGCATAAGCAGATTAAAGCGGTGTGCCAGTTGACAGCGGACGCTGCCGATCTGCTTAAGCAGGCGTTCACCAAAATGAATTTAAGCGCCCGTGGCTATGACCGAATAATAAAAGTGGCCCGGACCATTGCTGATTTGAACGATTCGGGTCCCATTGAAGCCGTGCATATTGCCGAGGCAATTCAGTTCCGTAATGATCTGCAAAATATTTCCAGGAAATAATTGCCTTAGCAGCGATGATATATTTAGTCCTGATTGATATAATAAATACAGAGTATATAAAGGAGGATTACAGATGAAGAAGTCTGTGTGGATAGTTATTGCTATTGTGGGGGCGCTATTGGTAAGTGCCATGTTCAGCTACAATACACTGGTGAGTATGAATGAAAACGTAAACGGCAAATGGAGCCAGATTGAGAATCAGCTGCAGCGGCGGGCCGATTTGATTCCTAATTTGGTCAATACGGTAAAAGGGTATGCTGCTCATGAGCAACAGGCTATTCAGGCGGTCGCCGATGCCCGGGCAAAACTGGCCGGCGCGCAGGGTCCGGCCGGGAAAGCGCAGGCCAATGAGGAACTGAACTCTGCCCTTAGCAGATTGCTGGTGATAGCCGAAAATTATCCTAATCTGAAGGCGGACGCCAATTTCCGGGCGCTCATGGATGAACTCAGCGGTACTGAGAATCGGATCGCCGTGGCCCGGAAAGATTATAATGATGCGGTTCAGATTTACAATGTAAAAATCCGTTCTTTGCCGACAAGTTTATTTGCGGGCGCAATGGGCTTTGGGCCGAAAGAATATTTTAAAGCAGAAGAAGGCGCTAAAGCAGTTCCCCAAGTTAAATTCTGATTGCCCAGCGAGGGGATAATGTATGAATAAAAGGTTAGCTTGGTTAGTTTTAGTCCTCTACTTACTGCTGGCAACTGTCGCCTGGGCCCAGCCGCAAATTCCGCCGGTACCAACCCAGAGTATATACGTGCAGGATTACGCCGGCGTGTTGGATTCCGAGACGAAAAGCCGAATCAACAGTCTGGGCAGTAAACTGGCTGCTAAAACGAAAGCGCAAATTGTTGTCCTTACAGTCAAATCCTTGGAAGGGGCTCCGCTAGAAGACTATGCCTTGACCGTACTGAGGACTTGGGGGATTGGCGACCGGGAACTCAACAATGGTGTAGTAATGCTGATTGCCATCAATGACCGGCAGTCCCGGATTGAAGTGGGCTATGGATTGGAAGGGGCCCTGAATGATGCCAAAACCGGCACCATTCAGGATACTTATATGCTCCCGTACTTTGCTGCCGGTGATTATAGCAAAGGAATTTGGAACGGGTACCAGGCGTTAGTCAGTGTAGCAGCCCAGGAATATCATGCTGATATCACGACAGACGCAAAAGCAGGCAGAAGCCATACCCCCGCCAAGCAGTCCTGGTGGGACTCCCTGCCATGGTGGGGACAACTGGCCTTGGCCGCCGGTGTCTTGGCACTCCTGATTTTTGATTGGGTTTTTCTGGGTGGTTCCATTACTTATCTCATTCTTTCGCTGCTTAGATTCCGTGGCGGCGGCAGCGGTGGCGGCGGCTATGGCGGCGGTTCCGGCGGCGGTGGCGGTTCCAGCCGCAAATGGTAGCGGGCATACTAACGTAACTACGAAAAAACAAGGGCTATGGAAAGCTTAACGCTAAGTTTTCCATAGCCCTTGTTGCTATTATACCAGTTCCAGCCGGGGATTGGGCCGGAAGGCGCGGCCTGCTTTGGAGCAAGGACGGCCATCGGCCAGGACAATGTCTGCCGTATAGTTAATATTGTCATTAAATAAACTGCTGCCTACGGCATAGACATCGGCAGGCACGCTGGCTGCCTCAAACTGGCGAATGCGTTCGGCGTTAAAGCCGCCGGAAACCATTATTTTCACGTGATTAAAGCCTGCGCTGTCCAGCGCCTGGCGGACATTCAGCACCAGTTGGCGGCAAACGCCGGTAGGTTTGAAAGAACCCATATAAGGTAAAACGGATGCATCGACAAGATTGTCGGCGGTATCCAGGCGAACAGCCCACAGCTTGTTGCCCATTGCTCTGGCTACAGCCAGGGCTGTACCGACACAATCATTAGCGAAATCAACGAGGGCTACCCGGTTTATTTGCGGATCAATATGCGCGTCAAAAGCCTTGGACGCGCGGACGGTATCACCGCCATAGGCGGCAATTAACGCATGGGGAATGGTACCAAGTGCTTCGGCTCCCCATAATACTCCGTTGGCAGGAGTGGAAACGCCGGCAACACCGCCGATATGTGCGGCATAGCCATCGGTTGCCTGTACTGCATAATGGTCAAACCGGGAAGGAAAAAAGAGCACCGGTTTGCCATTAGCAGCCTCAACTACCTTACGCACATTGGTAGCAATTTTGGTTTGCCGTGACAGCGCCCCCAGATATACTGTCTCCAGATGAGAAAAATTAGCGAGATCGCCTTCAATGGTCATGACTGTTTCCCATGGCTCAATTGAATCCCCGTCATGCAAGGCGTAAATGCGCAAACTGTCCGGATCATGCGCACATTTTTTTATGACGGCAATCGCTTCATCGATACCGCAGGCAATCGCGTGCTGACGTTGGAATATCTGCATAATTACTTTGGGCCGGTGATTATCCCTGACTAAAATTTCCTGAGTACGCACGAAGTAACTGTCGCTGAAAAAGCCGCTTTTTATTTGCTCGACAGGGAGATTAAACAATTCAGGCGATAGGCGCTGTCTCATCAATAAGCCTCCTACAACATTGCAAACTAATGATAAATTGCTAAAATTTGCATAATAATCTTTATTCTACATAATTTTATGATACAATAAAATTATATTTTGCTGCAATAGGGAGGACGCCAATGCAATATAATATGCGTATAATTGAGATAAAAAATCAGGAAGAGGCCCGTAAGGAACTGGCAAAGATCAACTGTGACGCCGGTGGCGTAGCTATTATGTCTACTAAATCGGTGTATAAAACGATAAAAGTGGAGAATGTATTAAGTAAAGCCGCGCTGATTTTAAAACAGACGTTTCTGTCGAAAGGCGGCGAGGCCTCGGTTTCCCGGGGAGCGGCCGATCTAAGTAATCAATATACGGATGTGCTGCTGACCGGTACGCTGAAACACTTTAAACAAGCTATCCCCCAGCTGAAAGTGCAGCCATGGGGCTTAAAAAAATTAGCGGCAGAATTAGAGGCGATCATTACTGCCACCGAGACCTTCCCACACCGGACTTATCAGCTCGGCCAGCATACTCTGACTATTACGCCGGAAAAAACGCTGGTGATGGGAATTTTGAACTTCACGCCGGATTCTTTTTCCGATGGCGGCAAATTTAACAATCTTGACGCGGCGCTGAAACATGCCGAGCAGATGATTCGTGACGGCGCGGATATTATTGACGTAGGGGCCGAGTCAACCCGGCCTTACGGCTCACAAACGATCTCAGCTGAAGAAGAACTGGACAGGCTGATGCCTGTTTTAGAAAAAGTTCTGGATATTTCCAGTGTACCGGTTTCGATTGATACGTATAAAGCCAAGGTGGCCCGGGAAGCGCTTCGGGCCGGGGCACACATCATCAATGATATCTGGGGGTTGCAATTTGACCCCGATATGGCCAACGTTGTCGCCGAATACAATGCACCGGTTGTCATTATGCACAACCAGGAAGGCACAGAATACCAGCGGGATATAATGGCACATATTCTGGAGTTTTTACGGCACAGCATTGACCTGGGCCAAGCTGCCGGTATTAACTTTGATAATTTTATTCTTGATCCAGGTATTGGGTTTGGCAAGAAACCTGACGATAATTTAGTTGTAATGGCTCGGCTGGAAGAGCTTAAATCACTGGGGTGCCCGGTATTACTGGGGACTTCGCGCAAACGGTTTATCGGTGAAATCCTGGACGCGCCTGCCACCGACCGGGTGGAAGGAACCGGTGCGACTGTAGCCTGGGGGATTGCCAAAGGAGCAAACATTGTCCGGGTGCATGATGTAAAACCGATCGCCCGTATTGCGCGGATGACAGATGCTATGGTTAATGCCAAATATCGAAGGGGGTAAATTATGAGTCATAGAGTTTCAATAAAAAACATGGTGTTTTATGGCTTTCATGGGGTATATGAATTCGAGCGGGAACTGGGACAACGATTTTATGTTGATATAGATATGAAAGGCAACCTTGAGCAAGCCGGTAAAAGTGACCAACTGGAAGAAACCGTGGACTATGTGTCTGTATATAATCATACCAAAGATATTGTCGAGCACCAGCGGTTTCAACTGCTGGAGGCGCTGTCTTACCATATTGCCGGGGAGGTTTTGCGGTTACAGCCTAGGGTGGAGGAAGTTGCCGTCAGGGTGCGGAAGCCTTCGGTGCCTATTGCGGCCGCCCTGGATTATGTCGAAGTGGAAGCTGTCCGGAGACGTGGACAATGATTGTTTTGGGTTTGGGATCTAACATCGGTAATAACAACACTTCCCGGGAAGATAATATTGCCACCGCCATTAAGCTGTTAGCCAGTCATCCGCGCATTACCGTCGACAAGATATCTTCACTTTACGAAACCGAGCCGGTAGGCTTAAAGGAACAGCCGAGTTTTATTAATGCGGTAATTGCGATAAAGACCGATTTATTGCCCTTGGAACTGCTTGACGTCTGCCTGGCGGTTGAAAAAAAGATGGGACGGGTGCGGGAG
>JAEZQV010000268.1 GCA_023441125.1 Bacillota bacterium | reverse complement strand
TTACTGAGAGTAAGCACAGTCTCCGCCTCCTTTCCCATCCGCCAATTGTCACAGCTGCTTAGCAGGACTTGCCGCGTTCCAGCGCATCCCACAGGCCCTGCAGGTACACCGCGCCTAATGCCCGGTCATACAGGCCATACCCCGGCATGCCTTGTTCACCCCAGATCATCCGGCCGTGATCAGGCCGCAGCGGCCCGGTAAAGCCGGCAGCATGGAGGGCTTTGATAATGCCGTACATATCCAGCGAGCCGTCGTCGGCCTTGTGGGCGACTTCACTGAATACACCTGGTTCATAGATCTTAATATTCCGGACATGGGCAAAATGGAGCCGGCCCAGGCGCGCAAAATGGCCAAAAATCTCGGGCATGTTATTGTTAGGATTGGCGCCCAGCGAACCACTGCACAGCGCCAGACCGTTGGCCGGACTGTCCACCAGCCGGACAATGCGCTCCAGATTCGCCTTGCTCGTTGCAATCCGCGGCAGGCCAAACACAGACCAGGGTGGATCATCCGGATGAATCGCCATCCTGATGCCGCACTCCTCGGCGGTGGGAATAATGCCTGCCAGAAAGTACCTGAGGTTGGCAAACAATTTTTCCTCGTCAATATCCTGATAAAGTGCAAAGGATTTTTTGATAGAAGCCAGCCGGTCTTTTTCCCAGCCGGGAAGCTCAAAGCCGTTAGAACCCTTTTCCATATCGGCAACCAGCTTGGCCGGTTCCAGTCCCTTGATCACTTTTTCGTCATAAAAGAGGGCGGTGGAACCGTCCGGCAATTCTTTAGCCAGTTCGGTGCGGGTCCAGTCAAACACGGGCATAAAGTTGTAACAGACAACGTCTACCCCGGCTTTGGCCAAATTTTTCAGAGTAATACAATAATTTTCAATATAACGGTCCCGGGAGGGCAGGCCCAGTTTGATATCTTCATGCACATTTACACTTTCTACTGTTTTAAAGGTGAGTCCGACCGCCTCAATCTGGTTTTTAATCGCCAGAATGTCCTCATAAGGCCAAACTTCTCCTACCGGAATATGATAAATGGCACTTACTACATTTTTCATCCCGGGAATCTGTTTAATATAACTAAGGGGAATCTTATCAAGCTTACTGCCGTACCAGCGGAATGACATTAACATAAGTAAACCTCCTTTATTTTTGCGTCATAATAAACGCTTGCGTTTTTACCTGCAAAAAATAGTCGCTATGCGCGGCGCGCAGATGTTCCAAATCGACAACTACTTTATTAAGGTGCAAATCAATAACATTTCGTCCTAGGGCCACATCCTGTTCGCTAATCGCCCGGACAAGCTGCCGGTGCTGGACAAGCAGCTGGTCCCACTCAAACGCCCGGTCTTTGAGATTCAGGATTCTGACCCGGTTGTAATGCGCATTCATCAGTTGCAGCATACTCCAGGTACGGCTCTTTTTACAGCCTTTAAAAATAATGCCGTGCATGGACTCGTCCAGTTCAAAGAAACGGTGATAGTTCTTCTCGTTAATGCAGAGCTCCTGCAAGGCCAGACTGGCCTGCAACTGAAATAATTCGTCAGCGGGAAAACTGGTGCAGGCTTGTTGAATGACTTCCTTTTCCAACGTTTCGCGGACAAATTTGGATTCTTCCACCTGCTCTGTATCAATGAGGGATACGTAAGTCCCTTTTTGCGGGATAATATCCAGCAAGTTCTCCTGCGACAGTTTAATAAAAGCCTCCCTGACCGGCGTCCGGCTCACCTTCAATTGGGTCGCTACATCCTGTTCGGATATGCTCTGGCCAGGCGGGAGGTTCAAATTGATGATATTTAGCTTCAGAAATCGGTATACATACTCCCGGATTGATTCCTGAGGGTTCTGTTCAATAATCAGCAAATGGTAACCTCTCCTTCACACTCTCATTACTAGCACACTACCATACTAGCATATTTGTTTTCTTCTGACAATACTAAAAACAGCAAGCAGTTCCTGCCCGGCTAAGCGGACAAGCACTGCTTACGGCGATTCACTCTGCCATTTTATCTGCTGCCAAAATAACTGCTGCAGATTATTTTATCAGCGATTTCCCAGCCGGCAACGGCATGCGCCTCTTGCTCACCGTTTGCCGCCTGGCCGATAAACTGGCCGTCGGCCAGCACGGCGAAGTCTCTGCCGGTGTTGAGCAGATTGCGGCCCATGGCCGTTTGCGCATATTCTTCAGACGGCACACCCAGCAGCGCAGCAATTGTCGGCAAGATGTCAACATGGCCGCCTTTGGTTTTTATTTCCTGGCCGGTGAGACCTTTCTGATAAATAATAAGCGGCACCCGGTGGTGATTATCCAGCCACCACTCTTCCGCCGGCGCAATGGTCTGTAGCTCCTGGGAATAGAGCTTGTGAACCCCGGTGTGGTCACCGTAAATCACGACAACGGTATCATCCAGCAGCTTGCTCTCGTCCAGCCGGCGCAAAAACTCGCCAATCTGCCGGTCAGTGTAATGCACGGTGTGAAAACTTTTTCCCAGCTTGGTGCCGGCAAATTTTTCGTCGATTATGAGTTCCTTGTAGTTATCCGGCAGTTCATAGGTGCTGTGGTTGGTCAGTGTAATCATAAAGGTCAGGAAAGGGCGCTTGTACTCGGTAATAATCGGCGCTGCCTGCCTAAAAAAAGAGCCGTCGCTTAAGCCTAAGCCAATCTTTTCGTCCATGACGAAATTCGAGGCATCCAAACATACTTGGTAGCCGATCGATTCCATATTGTACTGCCAGTTCCAGTAGGCCTTATCGTCCGGATGAACGGCCAGCGTGGCGTAACCGTGCTTGGCCAGCAGCTTAGGCAGGGAATTATACGTATTATCGGGATACCGGAAGTATTCTGTGCCCCGGCGCAACGGGTAAATGGAGGTATTGGCCATGAACTCAGCGTCAGCCGTTGTCCCGTTGCTGACCTGCTCATAAAAGTCAGAAAAGTACAGGCTGTTATTTAGCAAGCGGTTGAGATTAGGGGTAATTTCCTGCCCGTTTAACGAGTTTTTTAGATAAAAGGTTTCCAAAGATTCCACCTGAATAACGAGCAAATTTTTCCCCCTAAACATCCCGGTAAAGGCATTGTTGGGCAAAACTTCCCGGTTCAGGCTATACCAGTTCGCAATTTCTGCTTTTTCCGGCCCGGTTAGTTCCAGCGGCCGGCAGTCGACAAGGTAGTTATAGGCATCAAACAGGTGATAGCCCAGCGGCGACAAGCCGGTTACCGTCTGACTGGGAGCCCAGCACAGGGAGAATAGATATTGGCGCTGACCGCGTGCAGCCGAAATATCAAATACATAATGGGCATAGAGCAAATAACCGGCGGCCACCCCCGTCAGCACCGCATACGAATACCAGCTCCGTTTGGCCGGGCCGCCGTGCTTGCGGGCCAGAACGGCAACCAGCATCAATACAGGAATATCGCCAAACAGCAGCCGGTCTTCCGCCCGGCTCATCGACCAAATACTGCTGCCCAGGTTTTCGAGATTGGCGGTCTGGCTTAAGGTATGTATGGACAAGAAGGTGCCAAAGGCGCGGAAATGCCATAGATCGAACAGAAAAATCAGCGAAATGAAGATATTAAAGACGACCAGTCCCCACAGCCGGGTCTGGCCGCTCACCAAAAAAGCAGCGGCCAGAAACAGGACCAGAAAAGCGGCATACACCGGGTAGGTGGGCACAACCGCCAAGAAATCTCCCAAAGCGGCTTTCATAAACTCGGTATAATTAACAACGCCGATTAAGAGGGCCGACTTAAATAATAAGGCCAGCAGGGTGCCCAGCCACAGCAGCCCGGAATAACACGTCTTCTTCATAAACGGTCAGTCCCGGACAGCATGGCTTTGCTTCAACGCCCCCGGTCCGTCCTGGGCAACAGCAACCTCCGCTTCACCGAACGTCTTCATATCATTGATTACATGCAAAGAGGCATTGATCAGCGACATTCCCAGGGCCGCCCCGGTTCCCTCCCCCATATTCATATTCAGTTGCAGATAGGCCGGCAAATCCAGTAATGCCAGGGCTGTCTTGTGCGCCGGTTCGGCGGCAAAATGCGACCCCAGCAGATAGGGCTTCACCGCCGGCGCCAGTTTGACTGCAATGAGAGCCGCCGCACTGGTGGCAAGACCGTCCAGCACCACCACGGCCTGGCCGGCCGCCGCCCCCAGAATCACGCCGACCAGGCCGGCGATGGCCAGGCTGCCGACTGTCGTTAAGACAGCAAGCGGGTCCTGCCGATCAGGGCCGTTGACCGTCAATGCAGACCGGACAAGCTCCGCCTCCCGGCCGGTGACTTCCTCCGCCAGGGCTTTATGATAACAGGCGACGACAGCCATTGCCGGTATGATTCCACCTGTGCCCATTTCCCCCAGGCCAATAA
>JAEZQV010000236.1 GCA_023441125.1 Bacillota bacterium | reverse complement strand
AACTTAGCATGGTGGCCGATTGCGATTACATCATATTGATGCCGCTCAACCAAACCGATATAGAGCTTGCCCAAGTGCTGCAATTCCGTCAAAGAAGCGCCGCTGTTATTTTCTTAGATTTGCATGGCCTGATAACCGGGGTCGATGCACAGGGAAAACGGTATAGGAAAAATTGGGAACAGCCGGAGGCGTGGCTTAAAACGATTGATATCCTTAAAATGAATGATAAGGAAGCCGCCTGGGCAGCAGGGCGGCAACTGGAAACCTTTGCCGATTATTTGCAGTTTGCCGTGGATATGGTTAACAAGCAACTGATTGCCTGCTGGATTACTTTTGGCGACCGGTCGTCTTTAGTTGTCTGGCGGCGGGACAGGAAAATGTTTTGGGCCACCGTACCGGTAACAAATACGGGTGAAGTAGTGGATACGATTGGCTGCGGCGATGCAGCATCGGCCGGATTTATTTATGCGTATGCCAAACTGCATAGTCCTTTAATTGCAGTAGTCATGGGAAATATGCTGGGGTCCGTGAAAGCAGCAACCTGTGAAACAACCCATTTTCCTACCAGGCCGGAAGTGAGAAGCATGATTTATCAGCATTACCGGGAGTATTTTCATAACTTGCTGGATGAGTTCCTCTCGCAGCAGCATTTAATTGTCAATGAGATAAAGGAGGATATGGAACATGAAAGTCTTGTGTACGGCACAAATGGGGACAGGTACTGTCATGGGGCAGACGATGCGCGTGGTAGCCATAGCCAAGGATCTGCAGCGCCGTGGGCATGATATTCGTTTCATTGCCGCCGGCAAGTTAATTCCTGTTATAAAAAATTTCGGGCTAGATGTCTTGGAAGCGGAAGCTATGCCTGAAATGGCGCCCTATTCTAAGCCGCAGTCTGCCAGCGCTATGGACGGAGAAGCGTTTGTCGCCATGGCGCAGGCTGTAATGGAAAAAATTATGCAGCTAGAGGTGGCCATGGCACTGCAAGAAAAGCCCCAGCTTATAGTAAGCGGGACAATCAGCGGTCCGTCTGCCGCCCGGCAGGCCGGTGTGCCTTCGCTATTGACAATTCTTCAGCCTCATGGCGAGAAAACCCTGCATATGTTCAAAAGCCGTATGCGGCAGCAGGGCGAGCAGGCCATGAAAAAGATTGTAGATAGAATATTCGGTATGATAGGGGCGGCTGATATTATTGTTCTGGAGGGCATGCCGGAAATCAGCGGCGGTGTAACCTTCGAAAATTATGGTTCGGCATTACAGGGCATTAAAGATAAAATCCGGTTTGCCGGGCCGCTGTTGGTTGAAGAGCCGGACAAATTGCCTGAACGCAGCCGCCTAAAGCAAATGCATATTGGCGGACCCCATAAGCAAATGGCATATATAACGATTGGTGGCGGCTCGGCGTTAATCGGGGAGCAATTTCTAAAAACAGTATTAGACGCGCTGCGGCTTATTCCCGAGGTCACCGGCGTAATCGCCACCGGGATTGATATCTCCCCGGCAACCGTCGTAAGCTATAAGCCGCCAGCCAATGCCGTGATTCGCGGCTTTGTTCCCGGAACCGAGATGATCAAGGCCAGTGATGTCACTGTCTTTCATGGCGGCTCGTCAACGCTTATGACCTGTATCGCCTGTGGAACGCCGGCAGTAGTTATTCCCTCTATGGCGGAACAGGAGGACAACGGTAATGTACTTGTGCAAGCCGGTGCGGGGATTGTGCTGGACAAACAGGTTCTAACGCCGGCAATATTGGCGGAAGCCATACAAAGGATACTGCGGGACAACAGCTATCGGACTTGCGCCCAGGCGCTTAAAATGCTGGGGAAAAAATACGGCGGGGCTGCGGCTGCGGCCGATTGGGCTGAGCAACTGGTGAAGGTGAGCCAATGAAGGTACTATTATTAGCTGCCGGCAGAGGAAGCAGACTGCGGCCCATAACGGACTATATCCCCAAGCCAATGGTTCCTATTCACGGTAAGCCGCTGCTGGAATGGATACTGCTGCAACTGCTGTCATTTGGTCTGAGAGAGTATGTGATTGCCGTCAGTTATTTGGCTGAACAAATAGAAAACTATTTTGGCGACGGAGCCCGCTGGGGGGTACATATCGAATACAGTCAGGGCGCTTTGCCGGCCGGTAAGGCGGGCGAGATTTGGCGCAGTAAGCCGTTACTGGAAACAGAAAAGAGTTTTCTCGTTGTACCCGGGGATACCATATGCCATTTAGACTACCGGGCGTTTATGGAATTTCACGACCGTCAGGGCGGTATGGCGTCGGTGGCCTTATCCAATAAATACCGGCTGGAAGTTGGGCTGGCAGAAGTAGATTGCAGCGGCAGAATTACAGCCTTTCTTGAAAAGACGAATCTAAACCGTCTTGTCAGTACCGGCTCGTATCTATTGGCAACAACGATTTTTCCCTATATTGAAAGGTTTAATCCGGCTCAGCACGAAGTAGATTTGCCTGGCGATGTTTTTCCGGTGCTGCTGCAGGCCGGACAGCCGATAAATGGCTTTGTGGGTGAATATGAGTGGTGGGATATTGGCAAATTAAACGATTATGATGCACTTATGCATCTGCCGCCCAACCAGGCAATACCCATACTGTACGGCGACGCTATGGGTGCTGCCCATTCTTTCGGCGTATCTAAGCAAGCCGGCTGGACGCTATAGACTACGTTACATTATTAATTAATGGAGCATTCCTGTAATAGCTAAAAATGACCTTTGAAAAAAGAGACGCCTAGCAATACAATGGCAATGTGCTAGTCCGACCAAAGAAAGCACAAAGCCAAAATATTGAGGAGGCGCCCTACTATGAAGCGTACACAAAACGAGAAGATTTTGCAAATCAAAAATGAAACTTTAGTTGTAGGTATCGACATCGGCAAAGAAATGCATTATGCTCGCGCTTTTGATAATCGGGGAATCGAACAGGCAAAACTGCTGAAGTTTAGCAACACATTTCAGGGCTATGAAGCCCTAGAAGCGTGGATGCAGAGCATCATGCAGCAAAAAGAGAAAACCGAGGCCATTGTAGGCTTTGAGCCCACGGGGCACTACTGGTTTACGCTCGGGG
>JAEZQV010000198.1 GCA_023441125.1 Bacillota bacterium | reverse complement strand
AAGTAAGGCTGCCTACCAGGTAATGCGCCAGGAATTCCCAACAGCTAAACATTGCCGCCCATAACAAGATATAGCCGGCTTGCTGAAAAAAATCCAACGGTACTGGAATTTTCGACAAAAATGTCAGGGTAGTTGCCGGCAGTAACACAAATGCGTTGAGCATTTCCACTGTAGTATGCGTTGCCACTAATGTTCCGGGATTGTATTGCCAGAGGATATGGTGATAAGTCAGGAAGCTGGCAGCCAAATTGGTAACCATCACAAACAGGATCGTTGGATAATATTTCTGCCAGTTTCTCCAGTCGCCCCAGATTACGGCGAGAATCACAAAAAAAAGCAGCAAGCAAATCCTAAACAGTAAAAAGCTCATAGTAAGGTACATCCTTATCCATTCATTTTGGCTTACCCAAAACTGCGGCACCAGTAATTCTGCAATATTGTACTATCTACAAGTAAAGGCCTGCGGTATAATTCAAGAAAAATACCGTGAGGAACTTGCTTTATGAATATTACTGCCTTCTTACTATACTGCGTCATCGTTACCTTTACACCCGGCCCTACTAATATTGTTATCCTGGCAACCGTGCAAAACTTCGGACCTCACAAAGCCATGCAATATGTCTATGGCGCAACGGCGGCTTTTGGACTATTGCTTGTTTCTTCCGTCATTCTAAACAGTTTGCTTATGATAGTTATACCAAAAATTTTGTTCGTTATGCAGGCCGTAGGCAGTAGCTATATTCTCTATCTTGCCTGCCAGATCTATCATATGGACGCTGCCGCACCGGTCGCCGGGCAGGCGGTTACCTTCCGGACCGGCTTTCAAATGCAGTTCCTAAACCCCAAGGTAATATTGTTCACTATGACGGTTATCCCCAGCTTTGTCATGCCGTACGATGCTTCGGCGGGAGGGCTGGCCATGGCAGTCGCGGCGATCACGGCGATTGGCTTCCTGGCGTTTATTACCTGGGTCGTGTTTGGGGCGATTTTTCGGAAGTTATTGCTTCAATATCAAAAAGCAGTTAATCTAATTATGGCAATGTTTTTAGTTTATTCCGCCATCGTGATAGCAGGCATTACTGATCTGGGTAAGGGGTGACGCGCCACGGAAAAGTTCATCTACAAGAGCTGGGCCGGTATCACGGTGTTATCGGCGAGCTTTAGCGATTTTACCTATAAAAAACATTGTCACGGCGAATATGCGCTGGGGGTAACCCTGCGCGGTGTTCAGCAATATTACTTAGCCGGCAGTCTGAAATCCTCCTATCCGCATGGGGTAATGCTGTTTAACCCTGAGCAGACCCACGACGGCAGGTCGCAGGATCGAGACGGCATCGATTATGTGATGCTGTATATCAACCCGGAATTGCTGTCGGCCGCCGTTGACAAGAAGGAAATGGCCCGGTTTTCTGCGCCCATTGTTTATAACAGCCGGCTGGAGCATGGCATATTGGCTTTGGCTGACGCAATCGGCGGTTGCGCTGATGAAGCCTTGTGCAGCGAATTGCTGCTGGCGCTTGCCGGTCATTGTACCGGCATGGGGCAAAGCACGGCTTATAAAAAAGATGATGCGCTGACGGAAAAAGCCAAAGAAATGATTTATTACAATTTAGGCGCGGTACTGCGACTGGATGACATATGCCGGGAGCTGGCTATTTCCAAATTTAAGTTTATCAGAACCTTTAAAGCCACTACCGGCCTTTCGCCTTATCAATATTTCTTAAACTGTAAGGTAGCCCATGCCAGACAACTGATTGAGCAACACCAAGATGTCTACGCGGCAGTTGCGGCTTGCGGCTTTGCTGACCTAACCCACCTGAACCGACATTTTAAAAGCATTTACGGAACAACTGCCTTTGAGTATCTGCACAGCCTGCATGGAGAGGGAGCATAAATGGAATTCGCAAATAAAATTGTCATTATCCTCCGGGATGACCTGCCGACCTGGCAAAAACTTAATGTAACGGCCTTTCTCATGAGCGGCATCAGCAGTACCCAAAATATTACCGGCGAGCCTTATGCGGACGGGAACGGGATAACCTACCTGCCGATGGCCCGGCAGCCGGTCATGATTTATGCGGCAGAGCGGGAACAGTTAAAAACAACGCTTAAAAAAGCTCTCCAGAAAGAAGTGGCTATGACCATATTCACGGAGGAAATCTTCTACACATATAATGATGAGGACAATCGGGCTAAAGTTGCCGAATATAAAACCGACGACTTAAACCTGGCCGGCATAGGCATCATCGGCAAGAAAAATCATGTGGACAGACTGACCAAAGGAATTAACCTGCACACATAGTGAACGCAGCTTACTTTGTTGTATTATTGCTAATGACGGCGTGATTATTGCCCGGGAAATATCTGGAAAATACGGGCGGGATACAGCGAGAACCTGCATAACCGATAAAAGCAATAGAGCGGCCCGGGGCATCCGCTGCCTCGGGCCAATAGTATGTTACCGTAAGCCGGGTTCGTCGCTATCCGCCTGTAACTTTCTGATCAGAGCCAGATTCAGCGCCAGTAGGTAATAGATAGGCGGATAGCATAAGGCAGAATACCATAACGTCCAGCCATGATAGTAAAAGTACCCGGCCTTTACGGAGGCCCATTCAAAAGCCAGCGCAAAAAGGGACCAGCCCAAAATGTAATTCGTTCGTTTCAGTAGTGATTTATAATATGGGTAGTAATTCAAGAAAAGGATATTGATGGCTGGATAGATACCAACAGCGACAGCAAAGGTTTGCCATTCAAGACCAATCGTAAAATAACCGTATAAATTATATTTTATATCCAGAAATTTATCCGCTATGACAGCGAATAACAGGGCAAACAGCGAGGACGCATACATCTCCAGCTTAGTGAGATGCTTAGGTATGAGATAAGCTGTAAGATTGAACAGGATTAGGGAGATTATCAGGAATAGCATAAATCCTCCGGCGGGGGAGCATGAAATACTGGATTGTTTTAGTATTTGCACTGGATAAAAGTATATCCTCTGGACCATCTCACTTCACACTATATAATAATGGCAAATATTTCGTTAAAAATGCCCGCTGTATTTCTGCGCGTTTCCTGGACAGTTACCTCGTAATCTGTTATAATAATGTCTGCGAAGGAGGAGTACCACCTTCCTAAGCGTAGTCGTAGCAGCAAAAAATTATATCTAATGCGGGCGTAGCTCAGTGGTAGAGTACCGGCTTCCCAAGCCGTGGGTCGCGAGTTCGAATCTCGTTGCCCGCTCCAGAAATTCAACAATGATGCGGCTTCTCAGCCTTGGACTTATCTCTCAAAACCCAAAGAAACATCGCTTTGGGACGTCAGAAATCCGATGAGGATGACAGAGAAAGAGAGAAAAAAACGAAGCTTGAGGAAGATAAAAAACGTGTCAGTGTTTCTTAACCAACGTACCCAATCAGGGGAGGTTGGTTTTTTTATGTCTAAAAAAGGTGAAGACGGGATACTGATGAAAGTGAAAAGGACGGTTGATTTTGAGCTATTGGCGGAAGAGTATATTTTGATAAGGGAAGCCGAAGTATCGAAGTACACGGTTAATTCCATCCGACGGACGCTGAATCACTTTCTTACCAGTTTTGATGACGCAGTAACAGAGAAAAGCTTAAAACTGAAAGCGCTGCAGTTTCTGAGCGGCAAAAACAACGAACATTATAACAAGCAGCTTCAGGCGCTGCGCGGTTTTCTTCAATACTGCGTAAGCGAGGGGTACTTGGAGGCCAATCCTTGTGCGGCAATTAAGTATAAGCCGCATACGAACCGTATTGTTCAGCACGGCGAAGAAGTCATCCGCAAACTCTTGGATGCGCCAGATAGAAACACTTGGGCTGGACTGCGTGATTATACGGCCATGATTTTAACTTTGGATACAGGTATTCGTCCTAATGAGTTGGTTCAGGTATGCATTGCCGATTTTGATTTCGCAAATGGCTATTTATATTTGCGGGAAAGCATCACCAAAACAAAGCAGAAAAGAACATTGCCAATATCCGATGTGTGTGTTTCAGCAATCAAAAAGCTTATTCATTATTGGCATGCAAACTGGGAGAGTGAACTTGTCTTTTGCAGTTGGCGTGGCGAGGAAATTACAACAGGAGACTTGCGGGACAGATTCAGGACGTATTCAAAAGCAATTGGCACTCAAATTACACCGTACCATTTACGGCATACTTTTGCCCTCTACTTCTTACGGAATTCTTCCAAAACAGGAGTATTTGCCCTACAAAAAATTATGGGACACAGCAAATTGGAGCAAACAAAAAACTATGTAGCTTTGTTGGAAGCTGATATTCAGCAGGCGCACCAAACCGCATCCCCGATTGCCAACTTGTTTGGACGAGGCACAGGCAAGAAAAGAGCAGTACTGATGAAAATATGAGATAAAAAACGTGATGCGCATTTGCGTAACGGTTCCGTTTTGAGTCATAAGTTACGGAATAAAATATGAAATAGCCCATCAAATCACAAGTAAATTAATATGATTGATAATCAGGCAAAGAGGCAACGACCATTATGATTGTTGTCTCTTTGTTAGGCTAAATTGTTGATATTGACATTTTGTCAACGCCGGACTAATTTTGACCGAATAGCCGGTTGAAAAATGACCCACTCGCCGGAATTAAAAATGCCGGATGTGCGAACGCCGATCAAGGTATCGCCGGTTTGTCCGCTGCACTGATGTCAGCCGGTGGTACAGTTTTTACGCCGGTCTTTAATCGATCCTTTAGCCTGTAAGTATCTCCGCGTATGTTGATGACATGGGCATGATGCAATAATCTGTCCAGCAAGGCCGTTGCAATAACTGTGTCGCTCATTAATTCGCCCCAGTCACTGAAGAACTTGTTGCTTGTAAGTAGTATGCTACCTTTCTCGTACCGTGAGCAGACCAGTTGGAACATCAGCTCCGCTGCCTCCCGATCAAGCTGTGTATACCCAACCTCGTCGATAATCAGTATGTCCGGCCTTGTGTAAACTCTCCATCGCCGGTCAAGTTTGCCGGTCAGCATGGATTTTTTCAAATCAGCAATGAGCTGAGACAAGCTGACAAAATATACTGTGAGGCCTGCTCTGAGGGCTTGTACCGCAAGTCCAACGGCAAGATGGGTCTTACCGACACCAGGCGGGCCGAGAAATACCACGTTTTCGCTCCGTGCCACGAATGCCAGTGTTGATAGTTCTTTGATTTGTCGGGTATCTAGACTCGGCTGAAAGCCAAAGTCGAAATCATCCAGTGTTTTACGGTGCGGAAGACGCGATAGTTTCATTCTTGTCTCTTCGCTGCGCCGCCTACGCTCGGCTTTCTCTATATCGAGAAGCCCTCCGAGGAATGATAAATAAGTCAGTTCACTGTGAGCCGCAGCCTCAAGTCGTGCATCAAGCAGCCCGGCTGCAGTACTCAGTCCTAACTCTTTTAAAAGGTCGCGGGTGTGCTCAAGTTCAATCATCAGATTACTCCGGCGATCTCGTCGTAAATACTAAGTGGTCGAATTTCCACAGAAGGCTTGTCGGTTTGCCTAGCATAAGAAAGCGGTGATGCAATACCGTTTCTTTCTGTCAGTCCTTCATACTGACCCTTGAGCCAAACAATTCTACCTGATGTGTATACCACTTTATGATGGCCTATTCTGACTTCGCCGTCGTAAGCCTCAAATTCGTCGACGGAAATTCTTACTCTGACTTCACGCCCACTATACTGCCAAGGTACACCGTATTTGGCTCCATCAAAGCTAACGAACCCATCCCGCGTCACTTTTCGCATTTCCCATCTGTATCTGTCGCGAACCGCTTTGTCTGGGAGAGACTGGAGTGGCTCCTTCTTTAAAGCCGTAAGGGGTATTTCGCCAGTAGTACCGTGACGTTTACTATCAACTTTACGACACCACGCAAGCGCCTGAAGATTCAGGTCATCGACATCTAGAAACTGTCTGCCTGGAAGGAAGTTATCTTTTACATAGTCGACAAGTCGTTCTACCTTACCCTTGGTTTGGGGCCTTCTTGGGCGGCAAACTTTAGGAATGAAACCCATATCTGCCGCAAAGTCTTCAAATCGCTTATTCCATAGCGGCTTACCGGCTTCGCTGCCATCAATGACCGTCTTCATCCGGTCGGTGAGCACCATTTGAGGAATACCACCAAAATACTCGAAGGCGTTTACCATGCATTTGAGTAGGCTGTAGAAATCACAGCGTTTCGTGAACTCCACATATTTACTTCTTGAGCTACCCATGATCATAACAAATACTGGGGCTTTATGGATTATGCCACGCTCATCTATGTAGTGAGTAATGCCCCAATCCATCTGAGCCTGTTTACCAGGAGGAGTTTCATACCGTCTGACTGCCGGTGAGTTCCTTGGTGGGCGCATGTTCTTTACATAGTCCTTGATGATGGTGATGCCGCCTGTATAACCTAATGCCTGCAGGCGCTCATAAATTACCACACAGTTGAATATGCCGCTTTGCACCATCTCATCGATAGTGGACTTAAAGGGATCCAGTTTAGTAGGCCTTGTCCGGCCTTTCAACTGATATCGTCCTGTATCACTGGCAGCATATTTCTTTGCCGTGTTTTTCGATATACCTAATTCCTTGCCAATTGAATACGGGGATTGACCCGCCAGAGCCTTTTGCCTTATCATAAGTATCAGCCCACTCCTTATCATTTGCTACCTCCTGGTGATCTCGTCAATCCCAATGGTAGCATATTGGTTTTGGAGTGGGTCAATTTCTTTCCGGCGCTATGGGTCAATTATATCCCGGCGGTGACA
>JAEZQV010000151.1 GCA_023441125.1 Bacillota bacterium | reverse complement strand
CTCCTAAACAGTTCCGCTCCTTGCGCAAAATATTGTCTTACTGTTCTTATATTAATATAAAACCGGAAGATGGTGAACTGGTAGTTATCCTGGAGTTTAGCTGGGATCAAAGGAAAAACTAGTCAGCCACGTATCAGCCATAAATAACCCCCTGACGGGATATAGGAGTAATCGTTTAACGTCTGCTTACAGCCTGATGCCAGGAGTTCTCAACAGAGGACTCCTGTTTCTTTTTATATACCAGGCAGGAACGGATAAAAACAGCCCCAGGAAAAATATTATGTTTAGACAAAGTGACTGTTTTTTCTAAATTGTATTGACAACAATCATATTCGGATTTATAATGAGCACAAATGATAACAAATGAGCATAAAAACGCAAAAACAAACAGCGCAATGATCGAAAATGAATAATGGATGAAAGAAGGTGAGTGGTTACAGCCTTTAAGTGAGAGTTCTACTAAATCAATCTTAAGGAGGGAGACCATGAGAGAAACAGTTCAAAGAATTGGTGGCTTTCTGGCCGGGATGGTAATACCGAATATTGCCGCATTCATTTGTTGGGGTTTTATTACCGCTTTCTTTATACCTACCGGCTGGGTTCCGGACGAGTATTTTGCCAAACTTGTCGGCCCGATGATTCAATACCTGCTACCTATTCTGATCGGTTTTTCCGGCGGCCGGCTGGTGTACGGCCTGCGGGGCGGTGTAGTTGGAGCCATAGCTACCATGGGCGTAATCGCCGGCAGTTCAATTCCGATGTTTATGGGTGCCATGATCATGGGTCCATTCGGCGGCTGGGTCATTAAAAAATGGGATGAAATGCTTGAAGATAAAATCCCTACCGGCTTTGAAATGCTGATTAACAATTTTTCTGCCGGCATATTGGGCATGATTCTGGTCCTGCTAGCCTATCGCTTTGTTGGGCCGGTAGTTGCCGCTATTGCCACCTTTTTAGGCAATACTGCCAAGATTATTGCCGAAGCCAAGCTGCTGCCGCTGCTGGCATTATTGATTGAGCCAGGCAAGGTGCTGTTCCTGAACAATGCCATCAACCATGGTGTATTCTCGCCCATCGGTGTGGCGGAAGTAAAAGAGTTCGGCAAGTCTATCTTTTTCCTGTTGGAAACCAACCCTGGCCCCGGTCTCGGACTGCTGTTGGCTTACTGGGTATTTGGCAAAGGGATGGGCAAGCAGTCGGCGCCGGGAGCTATCATTATTCACTTTTTTGGCGGCATTCACGAGATCTATTTCCCTTATGTACTGATGAATCCGTTGTGCATTATCGGCGTTATTGCCGGCGGCATGGCGGCAGATTTAACCTTCCTGCTGCTTAATGCCGGTCTGGTAGCCACTCCTTCCCCGGGCAGCATCTTCGCCGAACTGGCTATGACGCCCAAGGGCGGACTTTTTGGTGTGCTGGCAGGGATTACGGTAGGCACTGTTGTATCTTTTGTGGTATCCAGCCCGTTCGTGCGGGCCTATAGCAGCAATGTCGACGACACCGGCGGCGAGGATTTTGCCAAAGCCCAGCAAGTGGTCAAAGCCATGAAGCCGGCTAAAGTGGAGGAACAGGCCGTCAGCAGCCAAGTGCTGGCAACCAAAGAAAGCCTTGTCGTGAAAAAGATTGTATTTGCCTGCGAAGCCGGCATGGGATCATCGGTTATGGCGGTTTCCGTGCTTAAGAAAAAACTCGCCCAGGCCGGCAAAAAAGACATTGAAGTTGTCCATAGCCCGGTAAATCAAATTCCCCGGGATGCGGATATTGTACTCACGGCCATGGGACTGGTGGAAAGCGCAAAGAAAATAGTCGCTCCGGGAACCCGGGTTTATGGTGTGCAGGATTTTATCAATTCGCCGGTATATGACGAAGTAATCAAACAATGCTGAAGACAACGCGCCGCGAATCTGGCCTGTGCATGTTCATAGTCTTGCTTCGCGGCGCGGCTTAGTTTCTTGCGCTGAAATAGACTGAAGGAGAATAAAATTATGCGTTTTAACCGTGAGTTAGTATTTATTAAAGATGACTTTAACAGCAAAGCGGAAGTTGTTGAGTTTCTGGGCAACCAGCTTGTTAACACCGGAGCGGTGCAGCCTGAGTATGTCGCAGCCATGCACAAACGCGAGGAGGATATTGGCACGTACATTACGGAAGGCGTAGCCATTCCGCATGGTACCGAGGAGAGCCGCAATCTGGTAAATAAGGCGGCCATCGTTGTGCTGAAAGTGCCGCAGGGCATTGAATGGATTAACGGCCAGAAGGTATATTTGGCCTTCGGGATTGCCGGCAACAACGAAGATCATGTGGCGTTGCTGGGCGGGCTGGCAACCATTCTGATGGATGCCGCGCAAAAAGAAAAGCTCATGGCCGCCCAAAGCGCAGAGGACTTATTCGCTTACCTTGACGAAAATATTGAGTAATAGCCAGACCAAGCTTTAACAAATGGCCAAAGTGTGACTGGAGGAAATTATGTTTGCTGAGGAAAGAAAGACAGAGATATTGCAGCTTGTTAAACGAGGCAGTCCGGTAACGGTAACCAGTTTAAGCCAGCGCTTCGGAGTCTCAGAATCTACAGTGCGCCGGGATTTGCAGGAACTGGAGGATAACGGGCTCATCCAAAGGACACACGGGGGAGCCATTTCGGTTCAGACCGGTTTTGAAATGAGCTTTCAGGAAAAGGAAGTGCGTTTGCTGGCGGAAAAGCAGCAAATCGCTACCCAGGCGGCGGCATTGGTCAATCATGGCGAGACAGTACTGCTCGATTCCGGCACAACGACCCTGGAAATTGCCCGGCTGCTGCGCACTAAGAAAATTACCGTAGCGACCAATAGTATGGACATTGCCCAGGTTTTTAGCGAAGATGACAGTGTTGAAACCATATTGCTGGGCGGGACTTTGCGGAAAAATACGCGTTCGCTGGTAGGCTATCTAACCAATGACGTTTTGCGGAAGATGTATTTTGACAAGGTGTTTCTGGCAGCCAACGGTATCGATGTTGAGTTTGGCATAACCACGCCGAATCTGACGGAGGCCGAAACCAAGCGCAATATGCTCCAGGCCGGCAAAGAAAAAATTCTGGTTGCCGATCATTCCAAGCTGGGCCAGCGCAGCTTATGCCGGATATGCGGACTTGAGGATATCGACTTGTTAATCACCGATCAGGGACTTTCAGACGACTCACAGCAGCAGCTGGCAGCGATAGTCACAGTTATGTCTAAAATATAGCGGGAGGTCGTCGATTATGAACAGTAATGGACAGCAGCAGATTGTAACAATTACGCTTAATCCCGCACTTGATCAGACGGTATATATACCGCATTTTCAGTTGGGGGAGGTCAATCGGGTTTGTCAGCAGCGCATTGATCCGGGCGGTAAAGGCATCAATGTTGCCAAAGTAGTCCGGGCTCTCGGACAGCCGGTTGCTGTTACCGGCCTCTTGGGGCAGGATAACAGTAAGCTTTTTTTTGAATACTTTCATAAGCAGGGGATAAATAATTTTTTTGTTGAGGTTGCGGGTGCAGCCAGAGTCAATATTAAAATTGTCGATGACCAAAACGGCAGGGTAACGGAAATTAATTTTCCGGGTTTAAACAGCAGTGATGAAAATATGAACCAGCTGGAAACGGTTATCCAGCAACTGGCGGCAGAGCAGCAATGGTTTGTCATCGCCGGCAGTGTACCGCAAGGTGTGCCGGCTACCGTATACGGCCGGCTGATTACCCTGCTGAAGGCGCAAGGGGCCAGGGTACTGCTGGATAGCAGCGGCGCAGCCTTGCGGGAAGGCATTAAAGCCATTCCTTATGCGATAAAACCAAACTTGGAGGAACTGGGCCAATTGCTTGGCCGGCCTTTGACGGCCGATACGGAAATAAAAGCCGCCATTACCGACTTGCTTGCCGGCGGTATCCGGCAAGTTATCGTGACCTTAGGTTCTCAGGGAGCTATTGTTGCGGAACAAGGAGAAATGCTCCGGGTCAGGCCGCCGGCTGTTGTCGCCAATAGCACGGTAGGAGCCGGCGATGCCATGGTTGCCGGTTTTGTGGTCGGTCAGACCCGGGGACTGTCTTTAGCGGATTGTGCCCGTCTGGGAACGGCCGCGGCTACCGCCTCGGTTGTTCAGCCTGGCACGCAGGCCGGTTCGGTTAAAGAAGTGGAAAAATTGTTGACGCAGGTTCACGTTACCAGTGACGCAGCGGCTTCTTGAATATAATCAATAGATTGGGCAGGTGAAAAGAATGATTGTACGTGAATTACTGATTAATAATAAAAGCGGTCTCCATGCGCGCCCGGCCACGCTCTGGGTGCAGGCAGCAAGCAAATTTCAGAGCAGTATACGGCTTAAAAAAGCTGACCGGGAAGTGGACGGCAAAAGCATGCTGGCTGTGTTGTCACTGGGTTTATCGGCCGGCAGCAGTGTTCAGTTGACGGTAGACGGCCCGGATGCCGAGGCGGCAGCGAATGCGCTTACCAAGCTGATTGCTGATTTGGCAGCAAAGGGAGAGTAGGGCAGAGAGTATGAATAAAAAAAGATGGCAGGGAATTGGCGCCTCAACGGGTTATGCCGCCGGCAAGACCTGGTTGTTGCGCACGAATGCTGCAGTTGTTGCCAAAGCAGATGAAAAGCTCTTAGCTGCGGACGCGGTCCAGCATCAACTGGCGCGTTTGCATAAGGCCATAACCCTTACTGATCAGGCCATCAGCCGGTTCGAAGAACAGGTCCGGGCCGAGCAAGGCGAGGAAATGGCGCAAATTTTTGCCGCCCATCGCCTGCTGCTGACTGACCCGGCTTTTACCGGCGAAATGCTGTCACGTATTGAAACAAGGTTTTTGCCGGCCGAACAGGCGGTACAACAAGTGGCGGCTGAAGCGGCCGAGATGTTAGGTGCGCTGGAGGATGCCTATTTCCGGGAGCGGGTTGTTGATATTCAGGATGTAGCGCAACAGCTTATGCAGAATTTGGCCGGCGGCCAACAAAATGATAATAAATTCCCGCCGGAGGGCGAGTGGGTTGTTATTGCAGAAGAACTTACCCCGGCTCAAACCATCTCCTTGCCGAAAGAACGGGTCGCAGCCTTTCTGGTCCGCAAGGGCGGAAAAACTTCGCATGCGGCTATTTTGGCCCGCACTTACGGTATACCGGCTATTGTCGGGATAAAAAAGGAAGACTGGGAAAAACTGGCCGGCTGTGAAGCCGTGGAGGTTGACGGCGATCAGGGGTGGTTTGGTCCGCTGGCCTTGGCGGACCTTGCTGCCCTGGCCGCCAATCCCTCCGGGCATAAGACGGCAGCAACCATGCCAGGACCGGCGGCCGATAGCGGCATGACTCTGGCCGCCAATATCGGCAGTCCCGCGGATATTCCCCTGCTGCAGCGTTTTCAGGCCCAGGGTGTGGGACTGTACCGGACGGAGTTTCTATTTATGGGGAATGTATTACCGACAGAAGAAGAACAGGTGGCGGCGTATGACGCGGTTATCCGCGCCTGTGCCCCGCAGGTAACCGTCATCCGCACTTTGGATATCGGCGGGGATAAAAAAGCGCCGGCGCTAAACCTGCCGGCAGAAAAGAATCCGTTTTTAGGAGTTCGGGCCTTGCGGCTGTGTTTTAATCAGCCCGAGCTTTTTGCGACGCAGCTGCGGGCGATCTGGCGGGCATCGGCGGCCGGGCCGACGGCCGTAATGTTTCCCATGATAGCTACGCTGGAGGAACTGAGAACCGCCAAGAAATATCTGGATGATGCCAAGCAAGCCGTCCTGAGCCAGGGCTATGCAGTGGGGAGCGTGCAAGTCGGCATGATGATTGAAATTCCGGCTGCTGCCTGGCTGGCTGACAAACTGGCCCGGGAAGTGGATTTCTTCAGTATTGGCACTAACGATCTTATCCAATATTCGCTGGCTGTCGACCGGGAGAATGAGGAAGTCGCTCATTTATACCAGGCTTATCATCCGGCGGTGTTAGGGATGATTGCCCAGGTAGCCCGGGCAGCCCAGAGCGCCGGCATTTGGACCGGTATTTGCGGGGAAGCGGGCGGCGACAGCGTCCTAGCTCCCTTCTTTGCCGGTCTCGGGATTGATGAGCTGAGTATGTCGCCCGGGCTGCTGCCCAAAATGCGGCAAGCCTTGGCCGGGGTGGACAGGGCTAAACTAGCGCAAGAAAAGCTGGTGGAAAAGGTGCTTGCCTGTGCCACGGCTGCGGAAGTCAGCGCTATTTTAGCAGGTTATAAACCGGAACAATGAGGGGTGGAACAGCAATGAAAACTCGTGCAGTACGCTTATATGGAAAAAAGGATTTACGTCTGGAGACTTTTGACTTACCGGAGATAAAAGACGACGAGATTCTGGTGGAGGTCATTTCCGACAGCATTTGTATGTCCAGCTATAAGGCCGCCATTCTTGGCCCGGATCATAAACGCGTGCCCCAAGACGTTGCCGAGCAGCCGGTTATTATCGGCCATGAAATGGCCGGCAATATTGTAGCTGTGGGAGCCAAATGGCAGCAGCAGTTTCAGCCGGGGGAAAAGTTTGCCATGCAGCCGGCCTTGAATTATAAAGGCAGTATGGCTTCACCGGGATATTCCTATCGCTATTGCGGCGGCGCAGCTACCTTTGTCATCATGCCGCAGGAGGTTATGGAACTCGGGTGCCTGCTAAAATACGAGGGGGATGCCTATTATGACGCGTCACTGGCTGAACCGATGTCCTGCATCATCGGCGCGTTTCATGCCAGCTACCATACCGACATGGGCTCGTATGAACACAAGATGGGCATTGTCCGCGGCGGCAAACTGGCTATTTTAGCCGGTGCCGGTCCTATGGGGCTGGGCGCTGTTGATTATGCGCTGCACAGCGATCGCCGGCCGGGAATGATTGTGGTTACCGATATGGATGAAGCCCGCATTGCGCGGGCCGAGACTATTTTTCCGCCGGCGGAAGCCAAGAAAGCCGGTATTGACCTTGTTTTTGTCAATACCAAGGGCATTGACGATATACCGGCCTATTTAAGAAACCTGACCGGCGGCACCGGTTTTGATGATGTTCATGTTTACGCGCCCGTACGAGCCGTTGTGGAACAGGCGGATCAAATTCTGGGCCGGGACGGCTGCCTGAACTTCTTTGCCGGCCCTACCGACACTGCTTTTGCCGGCATGCTGAATTATTACAACGTGCATTACAACTCGGCCCATGTGATGGGGACCACCGGCGGAAACACCAATGATATGATCGAATCACTGCGGCTGACAGAAAAGAATCTGATCAATCCTGCCGTTATGGTGACCCATATTGGCGGCCTGGACAGCGCGGCGGCGGCTACGCTGAATTTGCCGTCAATCCCCGGCGGGAAGAAACTGATATACACCGGCATCGATATGGAGCTAACCGCCATTGATGAATTTGCCGCCAAAGGGAAAACCAATCCGCATTTTGCCCGGTTAGCTGAGCTTACTGCCCGTAACCGTGGTTTATGGTGCGCGGAAGCAGAAAAGTATTTGCTTATGAACTGGAAATAAGCCGGCTGCATCGTAACATAGAACAGCACCCGGCAGGCTGAAGCCCGCCGGGTGCTGTTAAGGTTAGCGAGAGGGACATAAAATTAAGAGCGCAATAACCGGATTTGACAAAATGAATACTTATAAATAATTATTATTGACAAGTTTTAATAATTATTATATCATGAGAGCAAGAATAGCTGTAATGCTATTTCCTCTTCTCCTTTTGTTTTGCATACATTCCAAATTGACAACCCCTTGCAGCTTGGCAAGGGGTTCTTTCTGCGGTCAGTTCATGATGAAAGGCTGAATTTTTTCTCGTAAATGACTCCAGGAGCGTTTGGAGAATACAACAGGCAAGGAAGCTTCTTTTGCTTTGCGCTTAATTATCTCGGCGATATTATGTGATATGTAATCAGAAAATACCAGGATTAAGTCAGTGTTTGACGGTATTTGGATATCTTCAGATACCCGCTTGCGCCCCTTAAAATGTTTCATGGATTTGACACCGGCCTTCGTTAGGTTGGAGGGGATATTGCCTAAGTCATCGGCACCAACAATAAATACTGACATAATACTCACTCCAATTGAAAATAATTCTCATTTAGTTAGATTATAAAGTTAATTTTGTCCTATGTCAATAGGAGATAACAATTATTTTTTAATTATGCGATTGTTTCTCAATTAGCGATGAAATTAAATACACGCTTACTCAGGCGCGGGAGGCATGACGCTAGTTTCTTTGCCGGCAACCGGTACCAGCTCCACCACCGTGTCATAGGTAAGAATGGATGTGCTGGCTACATCGAAGTAGGCATCTTCATAACTTGAGGCAATCAGGGTTCCACCGGTTTCTTTGCCGTCGATGATTACTTTAAAAATTGTCATGGTTATATTACTCCTATCTTGATTTGGTATAGGTGGTGCTGTTGTTTGCATGCTACCCCTTATACTAGTTTGTCCAATTACCGCTTAATCTGCCATTGACAATAATGCCCAAATAAGAGTACAATGTATTAGTAAATTCTTCTACCAGCATGCTGATAGCGTGCTTTTTTTCTTATTACTGCGTAGGAATGGGATAAGCGATATGATTTCAGTTCGAGAAAAAGTAAGATTTGTTGAGACCGACATGATGGGGGTAGTGCACCACTCTAATTACTTTCGCTGGTTCGAAATGGCCAGAGTGGAGTATTTGCGGCAAGTTGGCATTTTGCTGACTGACATGATGGCAGAGGACATTGTTTTCCCCATTACCGATGTGGTTTGTAAATACCGGGCGTCAGCCAGGTTTGACGACTATATTCGGATTGAGGCCGAACTGGCTGAAGTTTCCAAAGTGAAAATGGTATTTACTTATGAGGTGTTGCGCGAGGCAGATGGAGTATTGCTGGCTACCGGACGTACTCAAAACGCGTTTACCAATAAACAGGGAAGAATAATTCGTCTGCCGGACAAGTACTTCGAAAAACTGCAAAAACCCTGCAGGTGAAAAGTGACTGCCGGCAATTGGCTTGCCGGCGCTTCGGCCGCTGCATATTCTAGATGGCGCCAAGAGAGACTAACTTGATAGGAGGTGGCGGCATGGGAGATAACGCACCAATCGGAATTTTTGATTCCGGCCTCGGTGGGCTTACTG
>JAEZQV010000136.1 GCA_023441125.1 Bacillota bacterium | reverse complement strand
GTACGGTGTTCAGGCCCAGGGCGCGCCGGCCATGTATATGTCGAAAAAAGCCCACACGATCAAGACTACCAGGGATGCGGAAACTTTTGCCGACGGGATTGCCGTCAAAGTACCGGGAGACATTACGTTCGCCCTGATTGACAAGTATGTGGACGACATCGTCGTCATTGACGACGAAGCCATTGCCAGTACCATTCTGATGCTCCTGGAACGGGCCAAACTGATGGTGGAGGGTGCCGGCGCCACCAGTCTGGCAGCCGTTTTGCATGACAAGATCCCGGCCAGGGGTAAAATTGTCAGTGTCATTTCCGGCGGGAATGTGGATGTCAACTTTATTTCGCGGATCATTGAACGCGGTCTGGTCAAAGCCGGCCGGCGGGTACGGCTGCAGACCGCCGTCGTCGACAGGCCCGGCAGCCTGCAGCGGCTGCTGGCTGTTATTGCCCGGGTACAGGCCAATGTACTGTATGTTTCGCACGACCGTGTCGAGCGGCATGTACCCTTAGGCCAGGCCGTGGTTGAGATTGGGCTGGAAACCCGCGATGTCCTTCATACCGAGCATATTCTGGCCTCGATGCGCCAGGAAGGATATAATGTGCAAATTATTTAGGCTGCCGGGCAAAAGGCGGTTTAACATAAATTGCACACTGCGAGAGGATTTTTAATGTTCCTGTCGAATGGATAGTAGTTGCTTGGTTTCTAGCTGATTGCTTATAGGCAATCACGAATGGAGGTATATACATGTCACAACTGATGGCCGTTATCCTGGCAGCCGGCAAAGGCACGCGGATGAAATCATCTTTGCCCAAAGTACTGCATCAGGTAGGCGGCAAGCCCATGGTTCAGCATGTGCTTGATGCGGCGGTGTTTGCCGGCGCTGCCAAAAGCATTGTTATAGTTGGCTTTGGTGCGGAAAGTGTTACCGAGGCGCTGGCGGGGCAGGCGGAATTTGCCATTCAGGCCGAACAATTGGGAACAGGGCATGCCGTCATGCAGGCCAGGACGCAGTTGGCTGGTTTTGACGGCACAGTTATGGTACTGTGCGGCGATACGCCGCTCTTGACCGGCGAAGTTCTCCGCAAACTTTACGCTGAGCATACCGCTGCCCGGGCGGCGGCCACCGTACTCACGTCGATCCTGCCTGATCCGGCCGGTTATGGCCGGGTGATTCGCGATCCGGCCGGCCAGGTTGTTAAGATCGTTGAACACAAGGATGCCACTCCGGCTGAATTGGCCGTACAGGAAATTAATACCGGTATCTATTGCTTTGAAGCCGGTCTGCTGCTTAAAGCGCTGGACAGCCTGACCTGTAATAATGCCCAGGGTGAATATTATCTTACCGATGTTATTGCTATTTTAAATAACCAGGGGAACAAGGTCTGGGCCGTACAGGCCGATGATTACCATGACACTCTCGGTATCAACTCCCGGGGGCAGATGGCACAAGCCGAAGGCATCATCAGACGCCGCAAACTGGCAACGCTTATGGATAACGGCGTTACCATCATGGATCCCAACAGTACTTTTATTGATGCTCAGGTCGAGATCGGACCTGATACTGTTATTTATCCCTTTACCTGGATTGAGGGCCACAGCAAAATTGGCGCCCATGCGGCCATTGGACCTAACAGCCGTCTCACCAATACGGTAGTGGGTGATGAGGCCACAATCCATTTTACATATGCCCATGACTGTGTGGTCGGCGATCAGGTTACTGTCGGACCGTACGTGCATCTCAGGCCACATACCGAGCTGCATAAGGGCGTTAAAATCGGCAATTTTGTGGAAGTCAAAAATACCGTTGTCGGCGAGAAAAGTAAAATACCTCATCTAAGTTACATCGGCGATACCGATATGGGGGCCGGTGTCAACATTGGTTCAGGCACGATTACCGTAAATTACGACGGTGTGCATAAACACCGTACAACCATAGAAGATAACGCTTTTATCGGTTGTAATACCAATTTAGTGGCACCGGTTACAGTTGGTCGCGGTTCCTATGTGGCGGCAGGTTCCACCATTACCAAAAACGTTCCTTCCGGTTCACTGGGCGTAGCACGCGCCCGGCAAAATAATATTGAGGGCTGGGCGGAAAAACAGCGGAGGTAAGAAAAATGGAAGACACAAAAAGACTACGAATATTCAGCGGTAACGCCAATCCTGGCTTAGCCCAGGAAATTGCCGCTTATCTTGGCCTGTCGGTTGGCGATGCCTTCGTCGGCCGATTTAATAACGGCGAAATTCAAGTTATGATTGACGAAAGCGTGCGCGGCACTGACGTGTTTATCATTCAGCCGACAAGCTATCCCGTTAATGATAATATGATGGAACTTTTGATAATGATTGATGCCGTTAAACGGGCCTCGGCCAAAAATATTACGGCTGTCATTCCATACTATGCTTATGCCCGCCAGGACAGAAAAACGCGCGGCCGCGAACCTATCTCGGCTAAGCTCATGGCCAACCTGCTGACCGTGGCCGGCGCCACCCGGGTTGTTACCATGGATCTTCACGCCGGACAAATTCAGGGTTTCTTCGATATTCCGGTGGATAACCTGCCGGGTGTGCCGACATTGGCCGAATATGTTATGTCTTTGAACCTGGAAGATCTTATTGTTGTGTCTCCCGACCTGGGCGGGGTGTCCAGGGCGCGCCAGTTCGCCGACCGGGTGCATGCGCCGATCGCTATTATTGAAAAACGCCGTCCGGCGCCGGGGGTAGCCGAAGTCATGAATCTGATCGGCAGTGTCGAAGGAAAAACGGCCGTTATTGTTGATGATATTGTCGATACAGCCGGTTCCCTGACCGAAGGTGCCAATGCGCTGGCCAGAATGGGCGCCAAAGCGGTATATGCCTGCTGTACCCATGCCGTCTTAAGCGATCCGGCGGTGGAGCGGATTGAAAAATCCAATATTACTGAACTTATTGTTACTAATACCATCCCTATGTCGGAAGCCAAACGTACTGCCAAAATCAAGGTCCTGTCGATGGCGCCGCTTTTAGGCGAGGCCATAATCCGGATTTTCGGCGAGCTGTCGGTCAGCAAGCTGTTTGACGACTAACCGGTTCATAATGAGTCTGTCACGAATAGACTATAACGGAGGCAATACAAATAGGGCGCGATTTTCGCGCCCTATTTGTAAATCAGCTTTTATATGAGCGATTATTTTATTACCAGGGCCGAACCGGCGGATATTGCCGATATAGCCCGCTTATTTACCGAAAGTTTTTTAGACAGCGTTTTGCATCATTGTGGCGGGCGCCTGCCCAAGCCGCTGGCTATGCAGGATGTGTTCGGCCTGGTATATGCCGCCGAACCGGCAGCCGCGCTGGTTGCCAAAGATATGTCCGGACAACTGGTTGGCTATTGTTTTGCCCCGGTACGGTTATCCCGGCTGTGGCTGAAAGCCCTTACCGGCGGACATCTTTGCAAGTGGGTGTGGCGCTGGCTGACAGGCCGCTATGGTTTTGGCCTGCATCCGGTTAAGGTGATTGTGCTGAACAAGCTGGCTTTTCTTCGCTCGGCGGCTGTGCCCGCGCAGGCAGCCAATGCCCGGATTTTATCCATTGCCGTTGCGACGGCGGCCCGGGGCCGGGGGGTTGCCAGTGCTTTGATGCGGGAAGCGGACGGTTATTTTCGCGCCAACAAAGCCGGGCGGGTACGGCTGGAAGTACGGCCGGACAACAAGCCGGCTATCCGCGTATATGAAAAACTGGGTTATTATCCCGGCGGAACAACCGAGGATTCTCAGGGCCCCTGGCTTATCATGTTCAAAGAAATCTCCTGAAATGGGGTTAACATACCATGCTAGATATCAAGGTCCGGCTAATCAGCATGCTGGGTCTGCTAACGGCGGTAGTAATTATCAGTCTGGTTTTGGATTATTTACGGCTCTTAAGACGGCCGGTGCGGCTTGGTCTCGGCATTGCCCTGCTGGGCATAGTGGTCGGTTTTGTCCTGACGCTGAATGCTGTCTTGCCGGCCAACCACTTTTATGGACCGGTATTTTCCGAGATCAAGACCACCCAGAAACTGGTGGCGCTTACGTTTGACGACGGTCCCAATCCGCCCTATACCGGCCAAATACTTGATATTTTAAAAGAAAAGCAAATCCCGGCCACCTTTTTCGTTATTGGTCAGAATGCGGCCAAGCACCCGGAACTGGTGCGGCGTATTGTCAGCGAAGGCCATCAGCTGGGCAATCACACCTACAACCATGTCGATCTCCTCAAGACGGATCGCCAGGGAATGATTGACGAGGTCGATAAAACCAATAAAGTAATCGCCGGCATTATTGGCTATGCTCCGCATGTAATCAGGCCGCCGCACGGGTTCCGGGATGCTGTTGTCATGGCTACCATGGCCGAGTTTCAACTGAAGGTGGTGGAATGGTCGGTCGCCAGCCGGGATTGGCTGAATCCGGGGACCGAGGTGATTGTCGACCGGACCTTGGGACAGGTCAGGAACGGTTCGATTATCCTGCTGCATGACGGTGACGGCATTGCGGCAACAATGCCACGGGATCAGACGGTGGCGGCAACCCGTATCATCATCGACAGGCTGCTCGCTCAGGGCTATACTTTTGTAACTGTCGATGAAATTCTCAAGGCGCCGGAGGGTTAAATGAAAATTGTTGTGGGTCTGGGCAATCCCGGGCCGGAATATAGTGCGACACGCCATAACATTGGCTTTATGGCGGTAGATAAACTGGCCGAGCGCTGGGCGGTCACAGCCTGGCGCGAACGTTATAGCGCGCTGGTAGCCGAATACCGCGGCGAGGAAACGGTACTGCTGGTAAAACCGCAGACCTTCATGAACCTGAGCGGCCGGGCGGTTGTGCCGCTGGCCGCCTTTTATAAAGTACCCTGTGCAGATATTATTGTCATTTATGACGATCTGGATTTGCCCGCCGGCCGTTTACGGCTCAGAGTAAAAGGCGGTTCGGGCGGCCACCGGGGGATTGAGTCTTTGCTCTATGAGTCAGGCCAGGACGACTTTTCCCGGGTGCGAATTGGCATCGGCCGCCCGCCGCAGGGTTGGGAAACCGTTCATTATGTATTAGGGCGCTTTTCAACTGAGGAGGCACCGGTTATCAGCCAGGCCATCGGGCAGGCCGCCGCTGCCGTGGAATGTATCATCCAAGAAGGCTTTGCCAAAGCCATGAATAAATTTAACAAAGGGTAATGCGTATGATCACAACGCTCTACGCCGATAAAAACGGTGAAATATTTGACGCACCCGGCTGCCAGGCGGCCGGACGGCGGGGGAACTCCTTGCTGGCTGTACAGCCGGCAGAGCTTATTCCCCTGCCGGCCGGCGCCGAGCTGATGTTTCTGCCCGGCCGGGACGCGCTGTATATGGACGGCAGCGCTCCCCGCAAGCTGAAAGGGCGGCTGGCAGTGGCGGCTATGCTGCCTGTCGGTTATACCCGTACTTTGCTGCCTGCTTATGAGTGCCGCCCCCAGGCGCTGCAACTGCCACTATACGGCTACACCGCTGCCGTATTGTATAATGACGAAATTCATGTTGCTGCCACCAAATCAACCGACAATGCCAAGTGGCATCCCTACCGCTACAATACGCCGGATTTGAAAAAACGGGTTGCAGCGGTGAAGCGGGATTTGCCGCATAACCGGTTGGTAGACCATTTGGCCAACTGTTCGTTAACCTGGCATTGCTGTACGGCTCAGAACCTGTTTTACCGCCGCTGGGAAGCCGGTATTCCGGTTTCGCCGGCCTGTAATGCCAATTGTCTGGGCTGCATTTCCCTGCAGCCGGCTGAATGCTGTCCGGCGCCGCAGAGCCGGATCACTTTTGCGCCTACGGCTGAGGAGATCGCTGCCGTTGGCAGCTATCATCTGTCGCAGGCGCCGGACCCGATCATCAGCTTCGGCCAGGGCTGCGAAGGCGAGCCTTCGCTGGCCGCCGCCGCCATTGCCGGCGGTATTGCGCTTATCCGTAACCAGACGGCCCGCGGTCAGATCAATATCAATACCAATGCCGGCTTTACCCAGGGAATCAGAACGATAGTAGACGCCGGGTTAAATAGTATGCGGGTCAGCATTATCAGCGCCTTGCCGGCTACCTATCAGGCCTATTACCAGGCAAAATACAGCCTGGACGATGTAAAAAATTCAATTGCCTATGCCAAACGCCACGGCGTGTATGTGTCCCTTAACCTGCTGTTGTTTCCGGGCCTTAATGACCGGCGTGAGGAACAGGCGGCCTGGCTGGCGTTTCTGGCCGAGACCGGTGTGGACATGATTCAATTGAGGAACCTTAATTTTGACCCTGACGTTTTTTGGGCGGCAATGCCCCCAGGCGGTCAGCCGGGTGGCGTCAGAGCATTCTTGCAGGCGATTGAGGATAAATTCCCGGCTATCAAGCTGGGCAGCTTTACGGAAAATGTGTAGGTGAACTCGTTTCGGCAGAGCTGAATCGTCGGGGGTTCAGATGGAGCGCCAACTCCACCTGAACTGACGCCGCCTATAGAGACGGGAGTCTTGACTCACTGCTTAAGAGCAACGCCCGCAAAAGCAGCAGGCTGCAAGCCAGCGGCGCTTAATCGTCAGAACAAGATACAAAAAAACGTTCCGTGCGTTGGCGGGACGTTTTTTTGTATCTTGTTAGCCAGGTTGGGAAAATATATAATGGACAGCCGACAATTTATACCTTGACATTAAACAAATGTAGTTGTATGATGTATTAAAAATGGTTGAATACAATATTAAGTGTAAAATTGTAAACAGACAAGGGGCGGTGTGGTTATGCCGGAAAAAATGCAGGGAATTGCGGAACCTAAGTCCGGGCCGGAAAATGTACATCCGGGAGAATTTAATGAGCTAGGCAGTCTGGACATTGAAGTGGATCAAAATCTGATACGATTGTCAGGCGCTGTATAACACAAATAGTACCGGAATTTCAGCTCATCTGGAATTCCGGTTATTTTTTTGCAGGATTTACCGCCGGCGTCAAAGAATGTAGACACTATCTGCTTGCTGCACAATAATGCACTCTGGGGCTGCTTGCAACGTGTTAAAATGGGGATATACTTTCTGATAATGCAAAAAATATCCTTGCACTTAGGCCCGGCAGGGCCAAAAAGAATTTGCAGGGGGCGGAGAGTTTGAAGACCGGCAATTATATCAAGTATGCCTTTGGACAGCATTATTGTCATGTTGACGCAGTCCACGCTGCCTCGCCGAAAGCCGACCGGTTTACTGACGAGATCGTAACCGGCATAATGCACAAAACCGGCTGTGCCGGTATCATCGGTACTGTCTCGCGGACCATTGCCGACCTTAACCGTCCGCCTAACCAGGATAACGATGAAGCGGTGTGGGAATACCGGGACGTAATCAGCCAGTTTCTCTACAGTATGGGTTTGTTGCACCCGGCCGGACGGACGCTGGCCAGACCGTATCTGCATGTCGGCATCCACGGTATGAAGGATCAGGTTCATGGCCCGCTTTGTATTGAGGTAGGTACCATTCACGGCCGGACCTGCTCGGCGCGGGTCAAAAAATGGTTTGGCGAAACGCTGAAAAACAAAGTCCGGCAGGTAATGCCGGAAGTAAGGGTAATTTTTGATAAGCACTGGGTAGGCAATCCGTCATTGGCGGCGCACCGGTGGGGCGAGGGGCGGCATTACCCGGGCTATGGCAAAAACTATAATGCCTTCCAGGTGGAGATCGCCCGGACACTGCGAGAGCACCACCGGCAGGCTGTGATTTGCGTATTGGCGGCTGTCGTCGCCGAATTCAGCGGCATATTTTCCAGGAGGTAATCAATTTGAGTAAAATCAGAAAAAATTTAAGTGATGCCGAGATGTTCAAAGGCTGGCAGGAAGTGCCTACCTTTGAGACGGATGCTGTCGATGAACCGGTTCGGCCGCCGGTCCGCCCGCTGCGCAAGGAGCCGGCGGAAGATATTAACAATGCCTATTTTACGCCTGAACTGAAAGAGGCTGTTGGCAAGGCGCTGTTGGAGCTGAAACTAAATATGTACAAAGAGGGTATCGTTGATTATCAGATAAAAGTTTCCTGTCAGGGTAATCAAGTAGTACTGTCGGCGGTTCCCGCCAAGGCCAAGCCTGCCCCGGCGGCAAAACAGCCCGTACAACGCGGCGGCAGGTGAAAAGGATAGGTCATTATGGCCTATCCTTTTCCTAAATCTACACCAAGTCCTGCGGGAGCGGCTCATGAGTCAGCTCGAACAGGGCCGCTGTAAACTGGGCGACATGTTCCTTTTCCTCATTCATTATCCGGCAGAACAGCCGTTGTACGGCCGGGTCTTCCGCCATTTGCATATACCGCTGGTATTTATTAATGGCCAGGAGTTCATCGTTAATGGCGCGGGACAGTAAAATTACTGTCGGCATATTTTTCCGGCTTGGCGGCGTAATCTGTAAATCAGAACTTGCCGCTTCGCGGACGATCTCCTCGTTGGCTTTGGGGACATAGGCCGGACGGCTCATCACCAGTACATCCAGGCCGGCGTCGCGGAACATTTCGGCCTGAACAGGATCTAACCGGGAAATTTCCCGCATGATGTCCACATAGTGCCCCATTTCATCTTCAGCGACATCCAGAAACAATTGGGGTAGGCAGGAACCTCTGGCGGCTTCCAGATAAAAAGCAATGGCGTTGCGCTCATCGGCGGCGGCATCCCTTAATAACAGCAGGTCCGGGGCGTTGGGGCAGCCTTCTGTTGGGCAAACAACCCCGGTGTCGGCAAGTAACTTGGCTTTAGGCCGTTTTTTATAGGCACGGAACATAGTCAATGCATCCACCTCCAAATCCTCTTATATATTGTATGATGGCAGTCAGATAGACGTTAATCATGGCAGGATATTTGCAAGAAGTGTCAAATAGTACCATGAATATCTTTAAGAAGAGGCGGGCCGATGGACGAATTACAAAGCAGACAACTGATTGCGGAGCTCTCGGCTAAACTGGAATTGCTCCAGTCTGAAAATATTCGGCTAAAGGGTACGCAGCAAAGTATCGCGGAAGTGAATAATAACTACCTGATGCTTCACTATCTTACCAGAAATATTCAGGATTGCCAGAGTACCCAGGAACTGTGGGAAACCTACCTGCATAATCTGAGCGACTGCGGCTTTAATTATGACAATGTTGCGGTGCTGCTGCCGGATGACACCGATAACTTCAGCATCAAGCTGACGCTCGTTAACGGGAAGATAGCGCAGGTAACCGAAGCTGCCCAAGAGGATTATATTGTTCGGGCC
>JAEZQV010000087.1 GCA_023441125.1 Bacillota bacterium | reverse complement strand
CCTTAAGCCTGCCGGTAGCCGGTGAAAGCGTGGATGTCACCGCCCAAAATTGTCTGTTTAATATCTTCGATGCGGGGGATTTTACGCAGGCGCTTAGCGAAATGAACCGTGTCCTCAAGCCGGGCGGCCGCTTTTATCTGTCAGATCCGGTAGCCAGTAGGCCGGTACCGGAACAGTTGCGCCAGGACGAGCGCCTGCGGGCGATGTGTTTGTCGGGGGCCGTGACTTATCAGGAATATCTGACTAACGTTGCCGGCGCCGGCTTTGGCACGATAGAAATAAGAGCACGCCGGCCATTTCGTATCCTGGACAAAGTGCGCTTTGGTCTGGCAGAAGATATCCTGCTGGAGTCCATTGACCTGGTTGCGTATAAAAATCCTGTTCCGGCCGGCGGGGTCCGGATCTTAGCCGGAGAAACCATCATTTATTTTGGCAAAGAGCGGCTGCGGGACGGTGAAGGCTGCATTATACCACGGGATATTCCTCAGCCTGTGTGCCAAAAGACGGCTGATTACTTTCGGCAATTAAACCGGCGTGATGTGGTTGTTACCGGCCCAACCTACCATTACCAGGGTCCCGGTGGCGGATGCTGCTAACAGGACACTGGAAAAAAGTTAGGAGATGTTCAGCTGTGCGTTATTATGCCCGTGATTTTGTTGGTGAATTTCTGGGAACGTTTCTGTTAGTGTTATTTGGCTGCGGTTCGGTTGCGGTTGATGTCCTGTTTAAATCATATAACGGCTTATTTCAAATTGCCCTGATTTGGGGAGCGGCCGTTAGTTTGGCTATTTATGCCACGCGCCACCTATCGTGCGCTCATCTCAATCCCGCAGTTACTCTGGCTATGGCGGCCAGTAACCGCTTACCGCTGAGAAAAATGCCGGCGTACCTTATTGCCCAGTTTTGCGGCGCCTTTTGTGCAGGGCTTAGCTTGTATTTGTTATTTGCGCCGTCGATTGCCGCTCTGGAAACAGCGCAAAGTATTGTGCGCGGTACACCGGATTCCATGAAGATTGCCAAAATGTTTGGAGAGTATTATCAGCTGCCCGGCAGCCCGTCGGTAGTATCTATGCCGTTGGCAATAGGCGCTGAGGCGGTGGGAACTTTTTTGCTGGTACTGATGATATTTTCCCTGACAGAAGGCTGTAATCTTGGAAAACCGGATAGCAATCTGGCGCCGTTATTTATTGGTTTAGCGGTGAGTTCGGCGATCTGCCTGGTGGCACCCTTGACGCAGGCCGGCTTGAATCCGGCCCGTGATTTTGGCCCCCGGCTTGTGGCGTGGCTTTTTGGCTGGGGGGCGGCTGCCTTTCCGGATCAGTCCGGCGGCTTCTTCTTTGTATACATTTTTGCGCCTGTAGCTGGGGCTCTGGCCGCCGGCTGGTTATTTACCAATATAATCGAACCATTAATGAAAAAACCACAGTACGAATGCCGCTGAGGCAAAATTATATAAACTTAAATGAGAGGAAGCTGAATTACCATGAAAACAAAAGTAATTTTAGTCGGTGGATTTCTTGGCGCCGGCAAGACCACGCTGCTGCGGGAGGCCGCCCGCAGGCTTAGCCACACGGGAAAACAGGTGGGGTTAATTACCAATGATCAGGCGCCTGAACTGGTAGATACCGCATTGCTGGAACATGCCGCCACAACTGTCGCCGAAGTGAGCGGCAGCTGCTTCTGCTGCAATTTCCCCGGCTTTACCGCCGCCATCGCGCAAATAAATGAACAAATACCGGTGGAGATTATTATGGCGGAACCGGTTGGCAGCTGTACTGATCTGTCCGCAACCATATTGCAGCCCTTAAAGCACCGGTTTGCCGACAGGGTAAGTGTAGCGCCGCTGTCGGTCCTGGTTGATCCGCAGCGTCTGACGGATATTCTTGCCGGCAGGGCGGCGGGACTGCATGAAAGCGTGGTCTATATCCTGCGGAAGCAGCTGGAAGAAGCGGATTTGATTATTATCAACAAAACCGATCTGTTAAGCCCGTCCGCGGTCGCCGCGTTGCAAAAACGCACGGCTGAAGAGTGGCCGTGGGCCAAAGTTTACACTATCAGCGCGCAGGCTGGAACGGGTTTGGACAGCTGGCTGGCTGAGGTTCTGCAAGGAGCGGCTGCCGGGACTCACTTAGCCGATATTGACTATGATATTTATGCGGAGGGGGAAGAGGTACTTGGCTGGCTCAATACTACCGTTTCGCTCCAAAGTGAACTCGCCGACTGGGACAAGTTCGCCCGCAATGTGCTGCATGCTCTTAGTAACCGGCTGGGAGAATTACATGCTGCCATTGGTCATGTGAAATTACTGATTGAAACCGGCAGCGGTTTGGTAATGGGCAATATCACCGGTCCCGAAAATGCCGTGAGCATCCGTGAAACTGCCGGGAAAGGCCCAACAGCCAAAATGATACTGAACGCCCGGGCCCAGATGGAGCCGGATGCGCTTAAAGCCGTTGTCTTAGAGTCGGTTTCCCGAGCGGGTGAGGGTAAGGTACTTGCGGATTTCGTGGCCTTGCAATGCTTAAAACCGGGACGGCCTAACCCAACCTACCGTTATGAGCATGTTGTAGGCTAACTAGGAAAGAGGTAACCTGCACATGATTAAATTCAGTGTTAAGAAAAAATTTAATGATTGCCCCTGCACAGGCGCCAATCTTGAAAAATTAATCCATCCGGCCATTCTCACGCTGCTGTTTGCTGAAGCGGAACTGCACGGCTACAGTATCGTGCAAAAACTACAGGCAACCTGCATGTTTCAGGGTAAGAAGCCCGATCCGGCAGGGGTTTACCGGTGCTTAAAACATATGGAGCAGGGTGGGTATGTTACTGCTGTTTGGGATGTGGCAAGTCCGGGACCGGCCAGAAAATTGTATAAGATTACGGAGGATGGACTGGAATGTCTTAAGATTTGGATTAATACACTGGAAAATTACCATAACTCACTGCGCTTGTTTTTGTCTTTTGCCAAAGAAACCGTATTGAAAAGTGAAAATTAAACAAGTAGCGCCTGACCGCACGGTTGTAAAAGAAAAGTGCAGTCAGGCGCTATTAATAAACTTAAAAAAGGATTGAAAATGTTTTGTAGATAGATTATCATAGTGATATAAATTACGCATGCAAAATATATTGCTGACTACAGCAGTTGTTATTTTTGCTAATTTATTACGTACACTTAATATATAATAATGTATATTGTAAATTCAAAATATATCTTATCAAGGTGTAATACTATGAACAGTTAAATCTAAGCATATATTACGTATGCGTAATATGTTGATATAAGTAATGAGAAAGTGAGGTGAACCTCGTGATTACAACTTTAATTGGGTTAGTATCTTTCGACTTTGCGCTGCTGCCAGGTGTGGAAGACTACCTAAAGCGACTCACCAATATTAACATCATGTTTTATTGACACATATATCCGGTCAGCCTCCAGTTCAAAGCTGCCCTTCTGTAACAGAGTTGTTATGGGAGGGCATACTATTATTACGGCTATACAGCATAGCCTGTGCACCCGGTTGCACAGGCTTAAATTATGAAAAAGCAAGCCTGAACAAGCCTGGCAAAGCCTGCGTGACCAAGGACGCTACAGACTGAACCAGCAACGCCAGAGTGCCTCAGGCCGTTTGGGTGAAGCTGGCAGGGAAATTGTCAGGACAGGCGCTATCCGGTATAATAAATAGCAATACGAAACTGGAAAGCGGTGATAGCTTCCTGATTTTGTAGCTGCTATACGCGGCAAACCATGAGGAGTGTGAAGAATTATATATGAACCGTATGAAAACGGTCCTTCTACTGGCGGCACTGACAGGCTTGTTATTGGCGATCGGCAACTGGTTTGGCGGCCGGAGCGGCATGCTGATCATGTTTCTGGTGTCGGTGGCTATGAATTTCGGCAGTTACTGGTTTAGTGATAAAATTGTGCTCAATATGTATGGTGCCCGGGAAGTAACAGCCCGGGAAGCGCCCCGGTTTTTTGAAATCGTCGTGAATCTGGCCCGCAAGGCCAAGATGCCGATGCCCAGAGTATATATTATGGACACCGACATGCCTAACGCCTTTGCGACCGGGCGGGACCCCGAGCATGCGGCGGTGGCGGCCACAACCGGTATCCTGCGTCTGTTGAACCGTGAGGAACTGGAAGGGGTTATGGCCCATGAACTGGCCCATGTGCGAAATCGTGATACTCTGATTAGCACCATTGTGGCCACCCTGGCCGGGATGATCAGTATGATCGCCCATATGGCGCAATGGGCAGCCATGTTTGGCGGTTTCGGACGCAGTAGTGACGAGGAGCAGGAGGGCGCCGCCGGCGCCATCATCGGCTCAGTAGCGCTGATCGTACTGGCTCCCCTGGCGGCGGCGCTCATTCAACTCGGTATTTCCCGCTCCCGCGAGTTTTTAGCCGATGAGAGCGGCGGGCAGCTGACCGGTAAGCCCCAGGCTTTGGCCAGCGCGCTGGAAAAGCTGGAGTATTACGCCAAGCATCAGACGCTGCCGGCGGCAACGCCGGCGACCGCCCATATGTTTATCGTTAACCCGCTGAAAGGCGGCGATTGGGTGGTTGGTCTCTTCAGTACGCACCCTACCACCGCCCAACGGGTGGAAAAATTACAAGCACTGGCGCAGCGGCTGAACCGCTAATGACAAGGGGGTTGTCAACCAACCCCCTTGTTGCACTGAAAAAATAAACTATAAAGGTGGTGAACTGATTTTCCCCGGCTTTCCGGGAAAATCGGAATTATTTGGACCCAGCGTCTATAGTGTGGAATATCTTGCTGGTTATATTTTTGGTATTACTAAACGGCTTTTTTGTTGCCGCTGAATTTGCCATGGTTAAGGTCCGCAGTACGCGGATTGATACGCTGCTGCAGGCAGGGAACACCCGGGCCAAATATGCAAAGCGGCTGGTGGATAATCTGGATGCCTATTTATCGGCCTGCCAGCTTGGCATTACCCTGGCTTCGCTGGGACTGGGCTGGGTTGGCGAACCGGCGATTGCCCAATTGATAGAGCCGGTACTGGCTGTTGTCGGCTTTTCGGAAGTTATGATCCATACGATTGCTTTTACCCTGGCCTTTTCGATTATTACTGCGCTGCATATTATCCTTGGTGAATTGGCGCCTAAATCTATGGCTATTCAAAAGGCCGACAGTGTGACCATCTGGACGTCGGTACCGCTTATCGCGTTTTATAAACTGATGTTTCCCTTTATCTGGGTGCTAAACAGTCTGGCCAACTGGATTTTGCAGCTGGTGGGCATTGAAATGGCCAGAGAGCACGAGGCCGCCCATACCGAGGAAGAAATCCGCATTCTGATGGCGGAGAGCCATGAGCAGGGTTATATCAACCAGACGGAACTGACGTATGTCGATAATATCTTTGATTTTGCCGAACGTCACGCCAATGAAGTTATGATTCCGCGGACCGATATGGTCTGCCTCTATGCCGAGGATTCCTTTGCCGTCAATCTGGACAAGGCTTTGGACGAGCAGCTTACCCGTTATCCGGTCTGCGATCCGGATAAGGATAATATTATCGGCTTTGTGCACATCAAGGACCTGCTGGCGGCGCTGGCCAAAGGGGAGGCGCCGGCGCTGAAGGAAATGGTGCGGGAGATTATAGCCATACCGGAAACCATGCCGATTAGCAACCTGTTGAAGATGATGCAAAAAAACCGGGCGCAAATTGCCATTGTAATTGACGAATACGGCGGTACGGCCGGCCTGGTGACGGTCGAGGATATTTTAGAGGAAATCGTCGGTGAAATCCAGGATGAGTTTGATGAAGAACGGCCGACTGTGGAGATGCGTGAGGACAATATCCATTCGGTGGACGGACTGCTGCTGCTCGAAGAAGTCAACGAAGTGTTTGGCCTGGACCTGGATACCGAGAACGTGGATACGCTTGGCGGCTGGATGTCGACCCGGGTGGAAATGCCGCCCCGGACCGGTCAGCAGGTGGACCATGCCAACTATGCATTCGTGATTGAAGAAGTGGACAATATGCGGATTACCCGGGTGCTATTGCGCAAGACAGCCGACGAGACAGACGAGGCCAAGTAGTGATCTTATACAGGCGAGTATGGAATTATGGTAAAAGGACAGTGATTCGATGTCAACGCAGTTATTTACATGGCGGGTTTTCCCGGTAACCTGGGTATCTTTACTGCTGGTGGTGCTGTTATTTCCTCTGGGGTTCTTGCTGCCCGGATGGTGGGGCTGGGAAAATGAGCCGATAGAAAACACGCAGGTGGTTATCCTCGGCGCCGGGGCAGGACTATCCTGGCTGGCGGCGCAGCATAACCGCGACGATAGTGAAATGCGCAAGTTATGGTTATGGACAATTCCTGTCTGGCTGCTCTTAATTGGGCGTGAATTGAGCTGGGGAAGGGTATTTTTTGATCCGGTCTTTATCGGGCCGGACGGTCCGGTGTTTCCTTCCATCCATGCAGTTTGGTACGGACGCTACGTGTATCCGGTAAATGCCGTCATCATGCTAAGTACCTTATATGGCCTGTGGCGTAACTTCAACTGGAGCAAAATTAAACAGCGCTGCCGTATTCCTGCTGTTGACGGCATTGTGTTGCTGCTGGCGGCGATAGCTGCGCAGCTTATTTTTGAGCGAGAACTGATTACCGTGCTTAAACCGTATTCGCAGATGCTGGAGGAATGGTCTGAACTCATTGTTTACTGGTGCATGATTAGCATGACAAGCGTCATTGGCTTTAGCAGCAGCAGAACTGAAAATAAGGAGAGAACGGGAGGCCAGGGGCATTGCTTTTGAACAAGGCCTGCCTCGGCTGGTAGATAACAGCGCCTTCACGGGCGCTGTTTGTATTTTGCTGTTAACCTTTTTCATACAATCTTCGATGCATTATATAATGAGAGGTTTACGGCAAAATGGTTAGGGGGGAGTGAAGAGCATGCCTATAGATCAAGCGGATTTGAAAAATTTATTAACTGCTTTGTTCCCTAAAGATAATCTAACGGCACTAAGGGAATATCGCAATGGCCTGCAAAAAAAGCTGGCGCAAGGGACCGGCGGCAACAGTGCAAGGCAGGACAAGAATAGCATCAATGCGGATAGTAAGCAGGTTATTGTAGAACTGCAAGCCGCTGATAAAAATTTACAGCAGGCCATATATGAAGACGAAACCAGGAAAATTGAGCTAGAGAGACTGAAAAGAGAAGAAGCGGCAGCCAAAAAAATGCGGGAGCGGGAAAAGGCCCTGGCCAGGCATGAGCGTGTTCTCAGTAACGCCAGTATGGCAAAGCTGCTTGCGGCTGTTTCGAAACTGAACCCGTATACTACTGCGGCCGGATCGCCGGCAGCCGGCTGCTTGTCCGGCCAGGGCGAGGCGATAGAACGGGACCTTAAAGAAGCTGCCGAGTTTGGGATCGCGGCCGCCCAAGTCGCCCGCCGGCGCAAAGATAACGAGCAGAAAGCCAACAACGAAGAAGCTGCCGGCAATAAGGCCAGGCAAGAAAAAGCCAAAAAGCGCAGCATAAATATAACTATATAGAAGCATCAGCCCGGCCCCTTGAAAGCCCGCTTTCTCTTAACGGAGACTGCTTCAAAAATCGCAAGCGCTGAGCAGAGCAGTAC
>JAEZQV010000027.1 GCA_023441125.1 Bacillota bacterium | reverse complement strand
GCCTAGCACCGGATTCCAGACATAGGCCGCATCGATATCCCCTCGCTGCCAGGCGGCAAAAATATCGGGGGGCTGCATATCGAGAATCTTGACGTCGGCCAGATTGACTCCCTCTAATTTCAGGGCATTAAGCAAACTGTAATGGGCGGTGGAACTGAAGGGGACTGCCACCTTTTTCCCTTTTAAATCCTTGATGGAATTGATATTGGCCGTGTTTTTGACCGCCAGCGATTCGGCGGCGCCAATTACATCATGGATCCAGAAAACTTCATAGTTAAGCCCCTTGGCTATGCCGACGGCGGCCGGCGTGCTCCCCAGCAGGCCAATGTCAATGCTGTTGGAGGCAAAGGCATTATTCACATCCCGCCCGGAATCAAACTTTTTAAAGTTGACCTTCACCCCCAGCTCACTTTCGTAAAAGCCTTTCACTTTGGCCACGATTTCATCATTGGGTATATCCTGGAAACCGATGGTTATTGCCTCCGGTTTCTTGGGGGTGCTGACCTCGGTAGTCTTGCCGCAGCCGGTTAATGGCAGCGCCGCCGCCAGGACCAGCCCGCCAATTAACAGCAACCTTATTAATTTTTTTCCCATACCTGTCCTCTCCTTTTGTTATTTATTCTTTACCTTTCCAAGGTACAACCTTGTTTTCCATAGCGCGGATAACGGCATCAAGGATAATGCCGGTAATCCCCATAATAAAAATACCGAGAAAAATAATATCGCTGCGCAAAAACTTGCTGGCATCCAGCACCATCCAGCCAATCCCGCTAACCGCGGCCACCATTTCGGCGGCAACCAGGGTTGTATAGGCGACACCGAGTGCCGTTCGCAGGCCGACAAAGATATCCGGCAAGCAGGCCGGGAAAATCACATGGAAAAAAACCTGCCGGCGGCTGGCTCCCAGCGTGTAAGCACCGTCGATGTAATCATTTTTTATTTTTCTTACGCCGGCAACACAGGCAATATAGACAGGCGCGAAGCCGGCCAGATATAATAGCGCAACCTTGGATGAATTATCAATTCCCAGCCACAGCACCAGCAGCGTGTAATACGCCAGCGGCGGCAGCGGCCGGTAGAATTCAATGATGGGGTCCAGCACGGCCCGCACTTTGCTATTGTAGCCACTGAGCAGTCCCAGCGGCACGGCCGTAATGACTACGAGCAGAAATGAACCTACCAGCCGCAGCATACTGTCGCCAAGATGGGTAAGCAGGCTGTTCTCCTTATAGCCGTTTTGGGCAATTTCATAGAAACTGTTCAGAACTTTGTAAGGCGAAGGCACCAGAATGTCGGAAAAAAGTTTCTGCTCAGTAATGATAAACCATAAGGCCAGTAAGCACAGCACTGTACTGAACGTCAGCAAGCGTTCAACACTCATTTGCCGTCTGACCGTATAAAAAAAACGCATAAATTTAGCCATAGCATTGCTCCTTGCTCGCTGCCAACTGACCACGCTCTGCTTGCAGCAGCCTAACCACGCTGCTTTCCCAGTGCCGCCTTAAAGGCTGCAACAATCCTGTCAATTCCCTCCCGGTTGATCACAAGCGGCGGCGCCGTATAGAGTACATTATTAAGACCGGGAACACTGCGCACCATTCTGCCGATAATAACGCCGCCGGCTTTGGCATCGGCGACGATCTGCGCCAACACTTTTTCGGCCAGTGGTGCTTTCGTGTGTTTATCTGCCACTAATTCGACCCCCACCAGCAGCCCTTTGCCTCTTACCTGCCCGACGCTGGGCAGTTCTTCCAGTTCCTTCAAGCTTTCGATTAAGTAACTGCCCATTGCGGCGCTGTTGGCCGCCAGCCCTTCTTCCTCAATGATCCGGATATTTTCCAGAGCGGCGGCTGAACAGCCGGTGCAGCCGCCAAAGGTGCTGATATCCCGGAAATAGCCGGTCTGGTCCTCCGGCTCAACCAGAAATTGGTCAAAGATAGCTTGCCGCGCCACCGTGGCTGATATCGGCATATACCCACTGGCCAACCCTTTGGCCATAGTAATGAGGTCCGGTTCTACGGCATAATGCTGATGGCCAAACATCAGCCCGGTTCGGCCAAAGCCGGTAACTACCTCATCCATAATCAGCAAGACTTCATAGCGGCGGCAGATTTCCTGCAGAACCGGATAATATTCGGCAACCGGCGGGATGATGCCGCCGCCGGCTGTCACCGGTTCCACAATCACGGCGGCCACACTGTCGGCGCCTTCGTTTTGCAGTACCGTTTCCAGCGCCCGGGCACAGTCAATATTACAGCCCGGATAGCTTTTGCCAAACTCGCAGCGGTAACAAAGCGCATGGGGAATCTCGGCAAAGCCGGCCGGCAACGGCCCGAATTTAATCTTGCGCTCCGCCTGCCCGCTGCTGGCCAGGGCGGCCAGCGTCGTGCCGTGGTAATCCCGGTTGCGGTAAATGATCTTGTACTTATCCTTAGCAGGATATTTCTCCCGGAAATACTGCCTGGCAATTTTAAACGATTTCTCGTTAGCCTCGGAACCGCTGTTGGAAATATACACCTTGGGCAGACCGGGCAGCAAGGCTGCCAGCTTGTGGGCCAATAAGATATATGGCGGTGTGGCCATCGACCCGGCGTAATACGGCAAGCGGAGCATTTGTTCGCAGACTGCGTCCACAATGGATTTCCGGCCATAACCGGCATTTACGGCCCAAACGCCGCCGGATAAACCGTCCACATATTCCTGGCCCTGGACATCTTTAATAATAAAGCCCTGGCCCTCCGCCATAATGGGTGGATTCTGGGTTTCAAATAACTTATGGTTTGTTAAATGCAGCCATAAGTGGTCGCGGTGCAGCCTGGCCAGCTCATCGGCACTTACCCCGCCTGGTAATGCAGTATTCATACACCAACTCTCCCTTTGTCTAGAGATTTTATTGTTCGTTTATACAGACATCATGATGTACGTACAACTATAGATAAAGTTATTGAACTATCTTTTATGAGTATGTTGAGTAACAAAAATAAAAAGGCCAAGACCACATCGCCTACCAAGGGATGTCACTCTTAGCCTTCAGTTCTTTCTGATCAGCTTGCTGTTAAGTTATATACTTTATAACACACAAACCCGCCTGTTGTCAACTTATTAATTCAATAGTTCATCACCTGACACTGGCCTGCTGGGGCTAACCTAATCCGGCTGCGAAAAAATGCAAAAGGCAGTTGTCCGAACATCCGTATAATGCTATAATTAACGAAAATGCTGTTTGTCAGGAAGAAACCGCTACTTCACTTTTCCTTGTAAGGAAGGATTTATGCTGCTATGTTAGACAGAAAAAATTCTATACCGTTACATTTGCAGGTACGCAACTTTTTGCGCAACGAAATTTTAAAAGGCACCTATACTGAAAAAATCCCGCCGGAATATGACCTGATGGAGAAGTTTGCCGTAAGCCGGGCTACCATCCGCCGGGCCATCCGCACGCTGATTGAGGAAGGTGTGCTGGAGTCACGCCAGGGCCTGGGTACTTTTGTGGCCGTCCGGCCGATCGAAGAATGGCTGGGCAACCTGAGCACCTTTTTTGAAATAATTGACGAGATGGGACTGCACCCTAATATTAAAGTCCTCCGTCAGGGAATCGTACCGGCCCCACAGGATGCCGCCAAAATTTTCGGGACCGACCAGGTCTACGAGACAGTCAGACTGCGCCTGGCCAACGACACGCCGGTCGTTTTGGAAACACAGTATTACCCGTTGGACATCGGCCAAAAGCTGGCGGCTTTTGATTTAAACAATGTGTCAACCTATGATATTTTAGAAAGTGAGCTCGGTGTAAGTCTGTGGGAAGCCAAACAAACCATCGCCTCGATCATACCCACAGATAAAGAGAAAAAGTTGCTTGCTCTGACTGATGAACCATGCTGTGCGCTTTTGTCCAAGCGCCTGGTAAGCGATCATGACGGTAATCCCCTGGAATATGAAAAGAGTATCTATCGCGGCGATATGTATGCTTTCCGCATCAATTTGACACGCAGGCGAAAAATCTAAGCCCGCTTAACCCAACCGGCTGATCAGGAAAGACTGAAGGTCGGAGAGCAGCTCTTGCTTTCCGGCCTTTTTGTTTGCAAAAATTATCAGAAGAGGTGTTTAGTATTATGGAATTAAGCGCTGTCATTAAAAACAGAAGAAGCATCCGGAAATTCAAGCCAGACCCGGTTCCGGACCAGCATATCCGGGAACTGCTGGCAGCCGCCAGACTGGCTCCTTCCGGTTCCAATCTTCAGCCTACCCGCTATGTGGTTGTTAAGACGCAGGCCGCCAAGGACAAAATTGCGGCCTATACCCTGCCTTTTGTCACGCAGGCTCCAGTCATCCTCGTCTGCTGCACAGACACCCAGGTTTGGGCGACGGCTCCCGACCGCTGGCTGGAATTGCAAGGCACAGGCGCTTTCAAAGACAATCCGCAGGATGTGGAAAAGATTCTGGAGTATAAACAACGGGGTCCTCTGGACAAAGAAACCGCCAAAGCGTATTCATGGCTCAATGCCGCCATTGCGATTGACCATATAACGCTAAAAGCCATTGAACTGGGACTGGGCAGTTGCTGGATCGGCATTGTCGACCGGGAAAAAATCAAGGAAGCACTGGAGCTTGACGACAGGTACGAGGTTGTCGCCTTACTGCCGGTCGGCTACCCGAACCAGGACCCGGCACCAAGACCCCGCATCGCGCTGAATGAACTATTGCTAAAAGAACTATAATGTTCCTTGACCCGGTGCTGACGTCACTTTAACACCGTCGCAGCCTCCGGAGTCGCACCTTTACATACCGCCACAACCGGCCTCACAACCCTCGCACCCCATTGCAGTGCAACCGCGCCGTTCATGGGCGGGCCGCCGGGGCACCGGATAGGCAGCCGGCTTGGTTGCTATTGCCTGCAATTTTTCAATATAGGCAGCGGGCAAACCCTGCGCCACTGCCCCCTGCAGCACCTGCGCCATATATTCGGCACTGGCAAGAGCCGCTTGCCCCCACCGGCTTTTCAGGTACAGCATCGCCAGCCGGGTAATGCCGTCGGTGCCAGAGACTTCGACCGGATAACGGAAATAAGCGCCGGTACCGTCCAGCCGGGCATCCTCACAGCTGTCCAGTTCATCCCAGCTATAGTCGGTCAGCCGGTAAAGCACGCCCCATACTTCCGACTGATCATCAGGAACCAGCGTTTCCATTGCGCCGTCCCAGACAGGAGAATACTCGAAAAAATTTACTTTGTAGCCTGGCAGCCGGGAAACTCCCACTAGCTGAAACGCCGAACACTTCAGTTTCATTTGGACCGGATTGAGATTAAGGCCGTAGGCAAAATAAAGCAGAGGCTGTTCAATCTGTGGCATAGGCCTGGCTCCTTTCCTGTATTATTACTTTCATTTTATGAATCAACAACGCCTTAAGCTCACTGCCGCTCTTCTCTGGGCCGCCTGCGCTGCCGAAAACATACCTAGAGCAAACAAAAAGCACAAGCAATTAAAATACAGCATCATTGCTTGTGCTCTTCAGCCTTTATTGTTTTGGGGAAGAAATGATTCATCCGAACTACAAGTAAAACTTACCACACAAACCAGACGAAGTCAATACAGGAAACAATGCCAGTCCTGCTGCAGCGGGGCACCGGCAAATATTAGTCAGGCGGTATCCTCAGACCAAACTCAGCCGCCAAGCCTTTAATGCCGGCCGCTGTTATCCGCACCGCCCGGCCATCAGGAAAGCTTTCGATCCAGTTAAGGTCAAACAGCCGTTTTGTCAGGGAGGCTCCCAGGCTGCCCGCCAAGTGATGCCGCCGTTCGCTCCAGTCCAGACATTGCCGGGCAAAGCACCGCCGGCTCTTAGGGCTTTTTTCGACCTCTACGCCAAAGCTGTGTAATTTTGCCTTACCTGCGGCGCTAACGACAAACTCTTTCCCTGCTGGCATCAATAAATCCAGTGCCAGCAGCCGGTCTGTCAGGGCAACGCCGATTTTACCGGCCAGATGGTCGTAGCAGGTCCGGGCAAATTGCAAAGAGTGTACTTGGTCTGCTTCGCGCAGGGAGCGGACCGGTTTGGCCGGTGAAATAACCTGCAGCGCTTCCAGGGCCTGGCCCACCTCGCTGCCGGCCAGCCGGAAATATTTATGCCGGCCGTAAACCTCCTGAACAAGCAGCCCCCCGCTTACCAGCTTGGCCAGGTGGGTACTGGCTGTCTGGGGTGATATGCGGGCCGCCCGGGCCAGATCGCCGGCCGGCAATGTTTTTCCCCCTAATAAACTAACCAGCATGGCGGCCCGCGACGGGTCGCCAATCAGCGCGGCCACCGCGGCAAGATTGGGATTGGCATTCATATTGGCGCAACCTCCTCTATAACATTTATACTTCGATGATAACCGAAATATTCTCATGTTACAATAGCCTAAAGTTATTGTAAATGAGGTGCTTACCAACATGCTTGAACAAGCTAACGCTATTAAGCAGCACGGCCAAATCCAGCAGCTCCAGCCCGGCTTTTCGGCCGTGCGGCTGCGCACAATGGCCGGTAACATGACGAGTGACCAGTGCCGCAAAGCGGCCGAGCTGGCTGATAAATACGGCCGGGGTCACCTGCACATTACTACCCGCCAGTCGGTGGAGATACACTGGGTGCAAACTGACCAATTGGCGGCAATTTTTCAGGAAATCCTTGACGCCGGCCTACTTTTAGCCGTGCGGGGAGCGCGCATCCTGACCGTGATTGCCTGCCCGGGGAAAGCCCTGTGCCGCAGCGGCCTTGGCGATACAACCGCCCTGGCTGCTCAGCTGAATGCTGTTATGGTAGGACAGGAATTCGCCGGCAAAACCAAAATAGCCGTCAGTGGCTGCCCCAGCTCCTGCGCCAAGCCGCAAATCAATGATATCGGCCTGCACGGCGTTATTCTGCCGGCGGTGACCGGGACCTGCACCGGCTGTAACCTTTGCGGGCAGAATTGCAAATTGCAGGCTATTGAGATCCGGGAAAATAAGCCTTCTATTGACCGGCATAAGTGCGTCGGCTGCGGCCAATGCGTTAAGACTTGTCCCCAGCAGGCCTTGACTGCCGCAAAGCAGGGCTTTGCCGTGTATGTTGGCGGCAAGATCGGCAAAAGGCCGCTGCTGGGCACCAAAATTTTTACCGTGATTCCGGAAGCAGCAGCTCTTGGCTATGTTCAGGCCATCCTGGACGCTTATCAGCGGTTGGGCGTTACGGGCGAGCGCATTGGCGATGTAATACGCCGTAGGGGCATGACCGCTTTTCGCCAGGAAGTAGTTGCGATACTGTCAGGCCAAGGCGGCGGCTCAGTGCCAGAAGATGTACCGTCTTAGAGATATTGCCAGCTAAAGTTCTGGCCGCTGTAGGTCACTGTGCCGGCCGAACTTTCAGGAAAGTGTGAGCAGAACAGCGTCGCGTGCTGCCTGACCGCGTATTCCAGCGCCCAGCAACGCGAGCGCTGCGCCTGTTCGCCAAATGCATCAAAAATTGAATTCAGTTCCGGATAGCGGACCTGAATGGGGTGGTGCAGCAGATCCCCTGTGAACAGGGCTTCTTCGCCCCGGGAGGAGAGCCGGATGGACGCATGATCAATACTGTGTCCGCCAGTCGGCATAAAGGCTATGCCGTCAACAACCTCGCTGCCGTCAATGGTGATCATATCGGCCAGCCCGGCGTTAATAACCGGCACAATGCTGTCCTTTAGAATGATGACACTGGTTTTATTTCTTTCGGTATGATTGGCGGGATTGGTATAGTACTCATACTCCTTTTGGGAGAAAACGTAGCGCGCATTGGGAAAGGTCGGCACCCATTGACCATCTTTGCACTGGGTGTTCCAGCCGACATGGTCCACATGCAAATGCGTCATCAGGCAGTAGTCGACCGCCTCAGGCTTTACCCCTATTGCGGCGAGTTTTTCCAGATAAGGGAGTTGCAGGTGATCAAAGCCGGGTGTGTATGGCCGGTTCTTGTCATTACCTACGCCTGTGTCAATCAGAATGATATGCCTGGGAGTCCGGACCACCCAGGTATGGACGCTCATAAGAGCGTGCTGGCAACTGGAATCCATGGAGTCAGGTGACAGCCAGCCTGGATGGCCGGTATATAAAATTCATTCAAGTACGCACTTTTTTCATATATACTCATAAATAAAGTACTATGAAAAAACCCGGCAGACTGAGCCTTTCCTGCGGAAGGCCTAGCGGGCCGGGTTTCATTGCTGCTACTACGAAAGGCAGCAGCTAAAAATTATTTAATTTTTCATAGTAGCCTTTTTTCTGTCAAGCATTCCCGCCATAGGCGATGCTAAATCTGATAATCGGCTTTGTCCAGATTAATTGCCGCCACCACCGGGATATTTCGGTATTTCACAAATTCCAGCCATTTATTGGTAAAGCTCGAAGCCTGTCTGCCCTGCCAGTCGCTGACGGCCGCCAGTTCCTGTGAAAAGGCGGCATAATCCGCCGGCGTGGCCAGCTTGAGGGAAGCGCCGCGGGAGTCGAGCACCGGCACGCCGGTAAAGACATAGTTATCCAGGGTTATGACGCTGGCCAGCCGGGCTTTGCGGATAGTGGCAGCCAGCCCGGACTGCAGATCGATAATGTCGAAATCCCCGGGATATTCATAGGTTTTGCCGGCCACGGCCACGACATCGCCGCTGGCAAAAGTATGGGGCCGGGCGGCCAGTTTCCGCACCGTGCCTTCTGCCAGCACATAGAAATAATCATCAAAGCAGCTTACCACCAGTTCGAGGCCGCCGCCGGCCAGCTTGCTTACCGTCTGCAGCTCCTGTACGACGCCCGACACAATGCCGCCGCCGCTGACGTCATAGCCGTCGACAATGACAAACCGGCCTGTCAGCTGATTATTCCTGAATTCGTCAAAACACAGCTGCTTTTTGGCCCGGATGACGACTTCGGCCACATCATTGGTTTTTACCGCGCCGGCGTTCTCAATGGTTTCCAGGGTAGTAGCCTCAATGACCTTCACGATGGAGGAAATTTCGCACTCCACTTCCTGGGTTGCCAGCTTGAGCTTATACTCCCGGCCTTTGATCAGTTCCTTTTTCCCCATCCAGAAAATATTGGCCTTAAAGGTATCGCCGGTAATGGCCGCCTGCCCCGGCTGGACAATGAATTCGCCCCGCTGGTTGAAAAACTCGTCCTCCACCGTAATGCCGACCGACATGCCGGCCGAGACGCTGTCCCGCTTATCCCGCTCAGCCCAGTATTCGATGGTCTTAACCCTGGTCAGCTTGTTGCTGGGCGAGATCAGGATTTGGTCGCCCACGGTAAGCGTGCCGGTTTCGATCCGGCCGGCAATGATCCGGCGGTTATCGAATTTATAAACGTCCTGAATGGGAAAACGGAGCGGTTTTGTCTCCAGGCCGGTATCCTTTTCGAATAAATCAATGGCTTCCAGAATGGGCTCCCCTTTATACCAGGGCATTTTTGCCGACGGGGTAATCATATTCTCGCCGTAAAAAGCCGAAATCGGAATATACTTCAGGGGAAAAACGTGGAGATTGTGGAGAAACTCATTCATTTCCCGCTTGATTTCATTAAATTTTGCTTCCGAATAATGAATGAGGTCCATCTTATTAATTACCACATAGGCTTTTTGTATTCCCAGCAGTGACAGGATATAGCCATGCCGCCTGGACTGCTCCTGAATGCCTTCGTTGGCGTCGATGATCAGGAGGGCCGCCTCGGCGCTGGCCGCGCCCGAAATCATGTTTTTCAGGAATTCCTTATGCCCGGGCGCGTCAATAATGACATAATCCCGTTTGGCGGTGCGAAATTGCAGTTGGGTGGTATCAATGGTAATGCCCTGCTTCTGCTCCTCTTCAAACGCGTCTAAGAGATAGGCATATTCAAAAGGCTTGCCTTTTTCTTTGGCGATTCGTTTTACCCGCTCGATGGCGCCTTCCGGCAGCGAATGGGTGTCATACAGCAGCCTGCCGATCACTGTGGACTTGCCGTGATCGACATGGCCCACAACAACAATATTAAGTACCTCTCTGTCAGTAGCCAATTTAGCCGGCCTCCCCGTTCCCAATATTCAAAGATTACATATAGCCGTCCTTGCGCAGCTTTTGCATGGCGTAGGAATCCTCCTGGTCCTGTGCCCGGCCGGCCCGTTCGCCCTGCTTGGTATTTTTCAGTTCCTCGATGATGGCCTCGATCGTGGTGGCATTGGAATCAACCTGGCCGGTGCAGGGCGCGCAGCCCAGACTGCGGTATCTTTTGCCGTTTTTGGCAAAGTAGAGGTCCACCAAAGGAATCTTTTCCCGGCCGATATAGGACCAGATGTCGATCTCATTCCAGTGCAGAATCGGATGGACCCGGATATGATTGCCTTTGGGGAAATCGGTTTTGAACTGGTTCCACAGCTCCGGCGGCTGGTTGGTATAGTCCCACTCCGAGTCCTTATTTCTTTCGCTGAAAACCCGTTCCTTGGAGCGGGAGCCTTCTTCGTCCCGGCGAATCCCCAGGATAAGCCCTTCAAACTCATACTTGGTGACCACTTGCTGCAGCCCGTCGGTTTTTAACGCCTTACAGCAGACCAGCCGGCCTTTTTCCGGTCCCATCCCGGCCGCAAGGGCCTCTTCGTTGGTATGGACAATGAGCTCCAGGTTGTACTCCTTGGCGACGCGGTCCCGGAAGGCAATCATCTCCGGGATTTTATAGGTTGTGTCCACATGAATGAACGGAAACGGGCAATGCCCGAAAAACGCTTTTTTCGCCAGCCACAATAATACCGTCGAGTCCTTGCCAATTGACCACAGCATGCCGAGCTTGCCAAATTTTTTATAGGCTTCCCGCAGTATAAAGATACTTTGCGCTTCCAAGCGGTCCAAATGATCCATCGTCAAAACGCCTCCTAATATGCATTGGCTTGCTTCTTATCTACAGAGATGACTGTTGCGCGGCCGTCAGGCCGAACAACGGTCCAGTTAAGCACATCGCCGGCCCGGCGGATAGACAGCCGGCTGCCGCGCCCGCCCATGTCGGCGCCCAGGTAATATTGAATGGCTTTATAATTGCATTCTTTCAGACAGGAGGTACAACCCCAGCAATCCTTGGGATTCCGGATTGCCGTCTTGCCGGACTCAGCCGCATACAGGAGATTGCCGGGACAGACTTCCCGGCATTGGCCGCAGCCCACACAGAGCTCATGTTCAATTCTGATGCTCATAACGCTCATCCTTCTTTACTAAATCCCGGAACAGAATCTGAACTTCCCCGTTTATCAGCCGGGAATTGACATATTTCAGCCAGTCGGTATCGTTTCTGTCCGGGTAGTCGGTGTTTTCCTGAAAGGTATGCCAGCGGGTCTCCTGCCGGGCGGCCAGATGCCGGATAAGCACCTTGCAGACATACAGCCGGTCAATAACTTCCCAGGCCTGCAGCAATTGAAACATATCGCCGGCCTTTAGCTGCCGGCTCATGACCAGCAGCTCATCAATCCGCTCCCGGGCTATCTGCAGTTGCTGCGCATTAAAGGCATAGCCGGCGGCAATGCCGCCCGCATAGTCATCCATAATCTTTTGCATGGCTTCTTCGATATCCTCGGCCGTATAACAGGCCGCTGCTGGCAGCAGCATCTCCTCTAAGCCGGCAGCCACCCGGCGTACTTCACCGGCGTCGGGCCAGACATTATTTACAGCCTGAATGTAGGCCAGAGCGGCCAAAGCGGCAATTTCGCCTTCGGCAAAACAGCCGGTCACATATTTCTGCGGACTGCCGCCGGCCACATCACCGGCGGCATACAGCCCGGCCAGAGTAGTCGCCCGGCTGGTGTCCACCCAGTAGCCGCTGGCCGTGTGGCCGCCCACGACGTAAGGCTCGGTGCCCTCGATCTCCACATTTTCGGCCGCCGGCCCCTTGCGTTCCAGCCAGCGCAGCGTCTGGGCCGGCGCCATATTCAGATAGGCTTTGTACAATTCGTCCTGCTGGCCGGCGGTAATAGCTGCTGTTTGCAAATAGCACGGCCCACGGCCGTTTTTATTTTCCATAACCGTAGAGTACAGGCGGTTGGCCGTACTCATCCGCCCGTACTGCCGCTCGTATTCCTCACCCCGGCTGTTGATCTGCGGCGCGCCTACGCCCTGGGCAATGGTACCGGTCGGCGCAATCGTGTCTTTACAGCGCAAGGCGATAAACCGCATCTCAAAGGTGGTCATTTCCGCGCCGGCCCGGATGCCCATGGCATAGCCCGCCCCGGTATTAAAGGGGCTGTACCACATTTTATGCCGCGAAAAACCGGGGTTATTGGGCCGGTACAGTCCGGACGCCCCGCCGGTCGCACAAATCACGGCCTTGGCCGAGATAATATAAAATGTACAGGCATCCACGGCAAAACCGTAAGCGCCGGCGATTTTGCCGTCTTTGACGATGTAATCGGTAATGTTAATGCGATTGATTACCGTAATATTAGGACTCGTTACTACGGCCTCAGCCAGCAGCGGCTTGATATTTTCCCCGTTGATTTTTATATTGCGGTTGCCCCGGGCCACATACTCGCCGTGCTCATCTTTTTGGATGACCAGGCCAAGTCCGGCCATTTTGTCTGTGACCCCATTCAGCCGCTCGGCCGCCGTGTAGACCAGATCCTCCCGGATCACCCCGGCAGCGTCCTGCCGGACATAATCCAGGTAAGTTGCCGGCGTCTGCCCGTTGACAATATAGGCATTAAGCGCATTTACACCGGCGGCCAGACAGCCGCTGCGTTTGATGTTGGCCTTCTCGGCAATCATAACGTTGGCCCGGGAGTTTTCCGCAATGGTTATGGCGGCAAAACAGCCTGCCGTTCCACCGCCAATAATCAGAATATCGGTTTCCAGATATCTTTCCGTTAGACGCACCCTACTTCACGCCCCTTTTCTCTGCAGCAATTTTGTAACAACTTATTAAGCCGCACCCCGTCATTTAGATGACATAATCCTCGGGAATGAATATTTTCAGGTCTCTGGGTTTTACAAATACCAGTTCGCCGGCTGTGAGGGCCAACTGCCGGAATCGCTCTTTGCCGAGCTCCACCTCTACCAGTTCATCGGTGTCTTCCCGTTTTAACTCCAGATGGACAACCGGACCAACGGCCCGGATGAACAGAATGCGCGCCGGAATGAACTCCGGACCTTGCGCTTCCCGCTCTACTTCAATGTTATAGGGACGCACAAAGCTGACCGCCTGTGTATCTAAAGTATCAATGTACTCCGGCGCCGCCAGCTCCACCGAGCCAATGCTGATACGGCCTTTATGCAGGCGGCCGCGGAACAGGTTGACATTTCCCAGGAAATCATAGACGAACGGATTGGCGGGATGATCATACACCTCTTCCGGTGTCCCCAGCTGCTCGATGCGGCCGTTGTTCAGAATAACCACCCGGTCAGCCACATCCAGCGCCTCTTCCTGATCATGGGTTACGAATACGCTGGTGATGTGCAGTTCATCATGCAATTGCCGGAGCCAGCGTCTGAGCTCCTTACGCACCTTGGCATCCAGCGCGCCGAACGGTTCATCTAATAATAGCACCTGCGGCTCGACCGCCAGCGCTCTGGCCAAAGCCACCCGCTGCCGCTGGCCGCCGGACAATTGGCTGGGATAACGCCCGGCCATCCCTTCCAGTCTTACCAGGCTCAATAAGGTTTGCACCTTGTCCTGAATCTGGCTTTTAGCCGGCCGCGAGCTGCGCGGACGGACGTTGAGGCCGAAAGCGACATTTTCAAAAACCGTCATGTGCTTAAATAAGGCATAATGCTGAAAAACAAAACCTACCTGCCGCTCCCCGACGCTGCGGCTGGCCGTATCCTCGCCGTGAAACAGAATGGACCCCTGGTCGGCTACTTCCAGGCCGGCAATAATCCGTAAGAGCGTTGTTTTGCCCGAGCCTGACGGGCCTAAAAGGGCCACCAGCTCGCCGGTGGGAATTGTCAGATTAATATCTTTTAACGCGGTAAACGCGCCAAACTGTTTGTTGATATTTACAATTTCAATACTCATGACGTAACCTCCCCGTATGCTACTCTGCCCCGGCTTCCCGGTTCTGCTGCTGTACCTTCCACTCGGCGACATTCTTGATAATCAGCGTAATGAGGGCCATCAGCGTCATCAGGGAGGCCACGGCAAAGGCGGCGACAAACTGGTATTCGTTATACAAAATCTCAACATGCAGGGGCATGGTGTTGGTAAGGCCGCGGATATGCCCGGATACGACCGAGACCGCGCCAAACTCGCCGACCGCCCTGGCGCTGGTAAGAATTACGCCGTAGATCAGCCCCCATTTGATGTTGGGCAACGTCACATGCCAAAAGGTTTTCCAGCCGCTGGCCCCTAGCGTCAGGGCGGCTTCCTCCTCGGCGGTTCCCTGGGCCTGCATGAGCGGGATCAGTTCACGGGCAATGAACGGAAAGGTAACAAATACGGTAGCCAGAACAATGCCCGGCACCGCAAAAATGATTTTGATATCGTGCGCGGACAGCCAGGGCCACAATATACCGGGCTTGCCGAAGAGAAATACAAAAATCAGGCCGGCAATGACCGGGGAAACGGCAAACGGCAGGTCAATCAAGGTAATGAGAAAGTTTCGGCCCCTGAATTCGAATTTGGCTATCCCCCAGGCAGCCGCCAGCCCGAACAGCGTGTTGAGCGGCACGGCAATTACTACCGTCAGCAGGGTAAGCTGGATGGCGGCCATTGCGTCCGGCGTGGTTATGGCTTTAACATACAGGTCCAGGCCTTGCTCTAAGGCTTTGACGAATACGGCGACAACGGGAATAATCAACATTACGCCCAGGAAACCGAGCGCAAGGGTTATGAGCAGCCAGCGGATGAGCGGCAGTTCGGTTACTGCCCCTGAGGTCTGCCGTACTGCGGTTGTACTGTGCCGGAGGGCTACATTGCCAGCCATTCGGCTCGCCTCCTTTTAGTTTCAGCCATGGCGCCTGCTCTGCCACCACTGCAATATATTAATAAAAAACAGCATAATAAACGAAACAATCAGCATTACGGCCGCAATGGCGCTGGCGCCGGTGTAATCATACTGCTCCAGCTTGGTCATGATTAACAGCGGCGTAATCTCGGTCCGCATGGGCATATTGCCCGAGATAAACACAACCGAGCCGTACTCGCCCAGGGCCCGGGCAAAGGCTAAGGCAAAGCCGGTCAAGAGCGCCGGCAGCAGTTCCGGGAAGATAACCCTGGTAAAAGTTTGTAAGCGGCCAGCACCCAGGCTGGCCGCCGCTTCTTCCACTTCCTGATCCAGGGTTTGCAGTACCGGCTGAACCATGCGCACCACGAACGGCAAGCCGATGAAGGTCAGGGCAATGACAATTCCCAAGGGGGAATAAGCTCCTTTAATATCCAATAAGGCCAAATACTTGCCAAGCCAGCCGTTCGGGGCATACAGGGTCGTCAGCGTAATGCCGGCCACGGCGGTCGGGAGGGCAAACGGCAGATCCACCAGCCCGTCAATGAGCCGTTTTCCGGGAAAGGAGTAGCGTACAAGCACCCAGGCAACCAGTAAGCCAAATACCGCATTAATGACCGCCGCTAAAAGCGAGGCCCCAAAACTCAGTTTATAGGAAGCCACCAGGCGCGGCGCCGTGATGATTTCCCAAAAATGCGGCCAGCCCATGCCGGCCGCATTCAGAATAATAGTCGATAACGGAATCAGCACCAAAAGTCCCAGGTACAGCATGGCAAATCCCATCGTCAGGCCAAAGCCGGGCAATATGCTATGTTTAGTTATTATCAGGGATTTCAGGCTCATGATTATTCCCCACTTCGTTGCTATTTGGCTTTCGGTGTATAGATCTGGTCAAAAAGACCGCCATCTTTAAAATGCTTTTCATGAACACTGGCCCAGCCGCCCAGATCAGCGATGGTAAACAGGTTCAGTTTGGGGAACTGGCCGGCATATTTGGCGGCAACAGCTTCCGCCCGCGGCCGGTAATAGTTTTTGGCGGCAATTTCCTGTCCCTGATCGGTATAGAGATATTGCAGATAGGCTTCGGCTACCTGGCGTGTCCCTTTTTTGTCAACAATCTTATCCACTACGGCAACCGGCGGTTCGGCCAGTACACTTAAGGACGGCGCCACAATTTCAAATTTGTCTTTGCCCAATTCCTTCTCAGCCAGTAAGGCTTCATTTTCCCAGGCCAAGAGTACATCGCCAATGCCGCGTTCCACGAAAGTGGTGGTTGCGCCCCGGGCGCCGGTATCCAGTAC
>JAEZQV010000026.1 GCA_023441125.1 Bacillota bacterium | reverse complement strand
TTGCAATTCTAGCCGCTGTTGAGGTAGTTAACCCGGATATGCCGGCAACCCTGGAAGCTGCGGCCTTGCGAAAATGGCGGAACGTGGCCAGATTAAAGACGCCATCGTCGACGGGCCCTTGGCGCTTGATAATGCAATTAGCAGTGAGGCGGCCAGGCATAAAGGCATCAAGAGTCCTGTTGCCGGTCAGGCGGATATTTTGATAACGCCCGATATTGAGGCCGGTAACATGCTGGGAAAAGCTCTGGTTTACATTGCCCGGAGCAAAATTGCCGGTCTGGTTTTGGGCGCGGCAAAACCGGTTGTTGTCACTTCACGGGCTGATACCTATGAAGCTAAATTAATATCCATTGCTCTGGGAGCCCTTCTTGGCTAAAAAAGGCAGCGCTATGCGCTGCCTTTGCTTGATTTTTGTGAAAATATAAACTTGCTAAAAAGTTGTAAATATTTGCACTGCGTAGAAGGATTTTGTTAGCAAAAGTAGAATAAGATCAGAGGTAAGATGGTCAGACCACCTGTCCTTAAGACCACCAAGTGGAAATTGTGGATATTTATGGTACTTTTGGCAGCGCTGGCGATGAAATGTAAGAAAGCGAGGTGAAGGTAAAGCATAATTTAAGCAGAAAAATTATCGGATATATAATATAGGCTAAAATCTACAAAAAAAGAGGTGCAAATTAATGACGTGGACACAAGTGTATGACCCGATGGGGAATTTAGCTTTGTCGGCATTTATGGCAGCCATTCCCATGATTATAATTTTTTACTTGCTTGCCATTCGCCGCGCTCCGGGTCAGGTTGCCGGCGCTGCCGCAGCAATCTCAGCCTTACTGGTAGCCATAATAGTCTATAAAATGCCTGTTGCTACTGCTTTGACCGCTACCGGCATGGGCGCACTGTATGGAATCTTCCCGATATTCTGGATTGTTATTACAGCTATATTTATTTACAATATGACCGTTGAGACCGGTCAGTTCGAAATTATAAAAAATTCCATTGCAACAATTACAGATGACCGTCGTTTACAAGCACTTCTTATTGCCTTTGCATTTGGCGCCTTCCTCGAAGGGGCGGCAGGTTTTGGCACTCCTGTTGCTATCTCCGCCGGCATGCTGGTCGGACTTGGTTTTAACCCGCTGTACGCCGCCGGCCTTTGCCTGATTGCCAACACCGCTCCGGTTGCTTTCGGCGGCATTGGTATTCCTATCATCGTTGCCGGCCAGGTAACCGGTGTTGACACTATGAAAATCAGTGCCATGGTAGGACGGCAGCTGCCGTTTCTGTCCGTAATTATTCCCATTTGGCTTATCGTCCTGATGTCGGGCTGGAAATCTACTATGGAAGTACTCCCGGCCTGCCTGGTCGCCGGTATTTCCTTTGCGTCCCTGCAATGGTTTTCGTCTAACTTCCTGGGACCAGAACTGCCCGATATCTTATCCTCGCTGGCTGCCATTGTTTCCTTGGCGCTCTTTTTAAAAGTATGGAAACCTGCAAAAATCTGGCGTTTTGCCGACGAAAAAGCGGCCGCCGCTACGGCTACCCACCTTCCCAGCTATAGCTTCGGCACCGTATTGAAAGCTTGGTCGCCGTTTATCATCCTGACGATTATGGTTATTCTCTGGGGCTTGAAACCGGTTCAGGCCATTCTGGAAACTGTTACTCTTAAGTGGTTTGTACCTGGTTTGGACAAAGTAGTTATGCAAGTGGCACCGATTGTTAAAAATCCTACGGCCATGGCTGCCTTGTACAAAATTAACTGGATGAGCGCCGCCGGCACTGCTCTGTTTATTGCCAGCGTTATATCGGCCATGATTCTTGGCGTTGGCCCGGCCCGCTTCTGTAATATTTTTGCCAGAACCTTCAAACAGCTGACCAAACCGCTTATTACCATTCCCTGCGTACTTGGTCTTGCCTATATTATGAACTATTCCGGCATGAGCTCTACCCTCGGTCTGTTCCTGGCCGGAACCGGCAGCTTCTTCCCGTTCTTCTCGCCTTTCCTTGGCTGGCTGGGTGTATTCCTGACCGGTTCGGATACCTCCGCCAACGCCCTCTTTGGCAACCTGCAGGCAGTTACCGCGCACCAGGTTGGTGTAGATCCTGTATTGACAGTTGCCGCTAACTCTTCCGGCGGTGTAACCGGTAAAATGATTTCGCCGCAAAGTATCGCCGTTGCTACTGCTGCTACCGGCTTGGTCGGCAAAGAAGGCGATTTGTTCAGCTTTACCGTTATGCATTCTATTGTGTTAGCCATTATCGTCGGCTTGATGACCTATGCCCAGGCTTATATCCTGACCTGGATGATTCCTTAGAAAGTCAAAAGTAACGGGGCATATAGAAATTTACTTTACTGGGTATGATATGAAGGTGGGGAAAACCTCCCCACCTTCATCTATCCCACAAAAAGATTGTATATTATGAATAATCTGTACACTTAGTCGTTGCTGCTTGATTCCGCAGGCTGACTGCTGCCCATATGCTAATGTGGGCAGCAGTCAGGCTACGGCCTGAGTATGAGTGCGCAGCCCAGGACGGCTGATATTACAAGGATACATATTTTCAGGAGGTGCTCTTATGGCCGAAGTTTCACTGAAAGGTGAACAGAGAGTATTCATGACAGGCAATGAGGTGTGTGCCTGGGCTGCAGTAGCAGCTAAAGCCGATATTATGTATGGCTACCCGATCACACCGCAGAATGAGATCATGCATTATTGGACCAGGCTTGCTCCCAAGTATGGCAAACGGTTTCTTCAGACGGAAGATGAGATATCGGCCGGATTCACTACGCTGGGTGGTGTTATGACAGGCCGCAAAGCCTTTACGGCGACCGCCGGGCCCGGCAATGTACTTATGCAGGAATCGGCCGGTATGGCTGAAATGATGCGTTTGCCAATCGTATATATAATTCAGCAACGCGGCGGCCCATCAACGGCAACTGTAATTTATGCCCAGCAGGAAACCACACTGACGACATTTGGCGGCAATGGTGAAGGGCATCGTATTGTATATTCAACGGCGACGCATCAAGAGTTATTTGACTATACCATCAAAGCCTTTAATGCCGCCTGGAAATATCGTTTTCCGGCATTTGTGCTTGGCGACGGCTACCAAGCTAAAATGCGGGAGCCGCTGACTATCTATGAGCCGGAAGCAAAAGGCATGGCCTTGGTCAAACCGGAACCGCTCCTGGGTGACACCGAAAATCCGGGCCGTGATTTCAGGCATTTGCGTAATACCTACAACACCGAAGATGAGTTGTATGAAGTAGTCATGCGCAATCAGCGGGAATGGGAAAAAATGGCTGCCGAAGTCGTAGAGTGGGATGCCAAGGGCTGTGAAGATGCCGAGGTCATTTTGCTTACTCATGGTATAGTATCGCGCGCTGCTCTCACTGCCTATAATCAGCTGCGGGCCAGCGGCAAAAAGGTCGGTTATTTCCGGCCGGTTACCGTCCGGCCATTCCCGGGCAAACAGTTGCAGGAGGCCATTAAGGGCGCCAAAAAACTGCTTGTCGCTGAATCTGCCTATGGTCAGTTGCTGAAGCTTGTTCAGCACGAAATTTTTGGCAGCACCATTGAAATTGTGCCTATGCTTAGGCCGGGTGTCGGTATTACTACAGAAGAAATTATTGAAGAATATAACAAACTGTAAATACAGGAGGGAGGACTATCCATGCAAGAACTTAAAGAAAACGGTGTTCTTCAGCCGGCGATACCTGCTAGCTGGAATGAAGCAACTAAACCACATAAGTTTTGTCCCGGCTGCGGCCATGGCATCATTTTGAAGTGTCTCGGCGAAGCCATTGATGAGCTTGGGATTAAAGACAAAATGGTATTCGGCTGTGATATTGGCTGTTCTCTGTTGGCCTGGGATTTTTTCAGCGTAGATACTGTACAGACCCATCATGGACGAACCACGCCGGTTATTACCGGGATGAAACGCGCCAATACGGATATCATCGGTGTTGCGTACATGGGGGATGGCGGCGGGTATGCCATTGGTTCCCAGCATCTGTTTAACGCTGCCGTCCGGGGTGA
>JAEZQV010000020.1 GCA_023441125.1 Bacillota bacterium | reverse complement strand
TTTAACGCTGCCGTCCGGGGTGAAAAGATTACTATTATTTTGTGCAACAACTGTAACTATGGCATGACGGGCGGCCAGATGGCGCCAACCACCTTGCCGGGCATGAAAACAGAAACAACTCCCTATGGACGGGACATTGAGCAGACCGGACAGCCCACCAAAGGGCCGGAAATGGTTGCCGCAGTAGCGCCGGAGGGGTCTTATGTCGCCCGGGGTACTATTGCCAATCCGCGGCAGCTCAAAGGCTTTATTAAAAAAGCTCTGCAAAACCAGCTAGATGGCAACGGAATTTCTTTTGTAGAATGTTTGTCCTCCTGTCCGACCAACTGGCGTACCAATGCCAAACAAACCTGGGAGTTTGTGGAAAAAGATATGGCTCAATACTTTAAAGTCGGCGAACTGCGTGCGCCGCAAGTAAAGGAGGGCTAAACGTGGCAAAAGTTATTAAAGTAGCTATAGCTGGTGAAGGTGGACAAGGAGTACAGTCCATTGCCGAAATTTTGGCCGAAGCCGCCAACGAAGAAGGGAAAAACGCGTTATATATCCCGAACTTTGGTGTCGAACAACGCGGCGGTGTGTCAATTGCCTTTGTACAAGTAAGCGACGGGGAAATCGGCGCACCCAAATTTCAAAAAGCGGACATTCTTATTCCGGTCAGTCCGCGGGCCGTGCAGCGTACCAAAATGTATGCCGGCAAAGATACTGTGTACATCTATGATAATTCTTTGATTCAGGAAGGCGAGGTTAATGATAATATCGTCGGCCTGCAGTATTTTGACGTAACACCGCCCTGCCCGACGGCAGAGGCGCCCAATGCCGATTTGCCGCAGGATATGATTGCCGGCGAACCGAAAACCTGTTCCTTTACCAAGACCGGGCCGGGAGTAGATCCGGCCGAAATCCCGGAGGTTAAAAAAGTAGTCGCCATACCGGCCAACGATATTGCCAAAGACGAATTGCATCCGCGGGTTTTCAACATCATTATTCTGGGTGCCGTTATTGCTGCAACCGAAGTACTGCCAATGGACAGCATAAAAAGGGCGCTGGAAACCAAGCTGGGCGAGAAATTCAAACAGAACCCTGCATTGCGGGATATGAACTATAAGGCTTTGGAACGTGGCTATCAACTCATTAAGAGCGCGATGTAAGGAGGGGAAAAAATGTCTAAAGTTAACTGGGAATCTGCAAAATACGACAGTGAAAAAGGCCTATGGGCTATTTTCCCTGACCTCTGCAAGGGGTGTGGCCTGTGCATAGAAAAATGCCCGGTAAAATGTATAGCCTGGTCGGAAGACCTGGGGGTATACGGGACGCCGCGCGTTGAAGCCGATATGAATAAGTGTATTGTCTGCGGTATTTGTCAGATGATTTGCCCGGATTGTGCCATTCGTGTGGAAAAAAATAAATAAAAGCCAACTAACATTGTAGACTATTACTGGTAAAATGGTGTATTATAGAAACAGATTTTGTCTTGTAGGTGATTATCTAGTGAGCAAATTCCCCAATAATATTTTCGGTATAATTCAAGACGACCTTGCTGCTGTTGAAAAGGAACTGTATTCTATAATACAATCGCCGGTGGAATTGGTTAACGATATTAGTACGCATCTGGTACAGGCGGGCGGTAAACGCTTACGGCCCGCCTTGTATCTCTTATGTGCCCGGGGCGGGAAGCCTAAACAGACGGAACTGCTGCCCATGGCTGTTGCCATTGAACTTATTCACATGGCAACCTTAGTGCACGATGATGTTATTGATAATGCCGCGACCCGCCGCGGCCGGCAAACCGCCAATGCTCGCTGGGATAATCACAGTTCGGTGTTAACCGGTGATTATCTGTTTGCCAAGGCATTTTCTGCAATTGCCCTGGGAGCTGATCAAAAAATGCTTAAGATTCTGACGGATGTCATTTGCAGCATGTGCGAAGGCGAAATTGTTCAATTGCGCGAATCTTTTAACCCTGATCAGGATGAAGCGGATTATCGTCTCCGTGTGGCCCAAAAAACAGCTGATTTCATTGCTGCCAGCTGCGAGTTAGGGGCCATGTCCGGCGGCATGGATGAAGGTGATACGGCGCAGGTTCGTGAGTATGGTTATGCTGTCGGGATGGCCTTTCAAATTACAGACGATATTTTGGATTTTACTGCTTCCGCCGAACAACTGGGTAAACCGGTCGGCAATGATTTGCGTCAGGGAATTGTAACCTTGCCGGTCCTCTATGCTCTCAAAAATAGCCTGCACCGTGATGAACTCAGAAACATTATTATTAAACAAAATATGTCTGATGCAGATGTCAAACGGGGCTTGGAAATTGTTCATCAAACAGACGCTATAGAATATAGTTATACACAGGTAAATCAATTTTTACAACATGCGCGGAATATATTACCGGTAACGTTAAATGGCTCTCTCAGAGATTCGTTATTGTCGGTAGCTGATTTTGTGGGTTTGCGAAAATTCTAGCATTACCGCGGAGGAGCCTTATGTTTAAACCAGTTAAAACCAAAAAAGTATATGAAGAGATTATCGGACAGATTAAGAAACTTATTATTGACGGTAAACTCCAGCCGGGGGATAAATTATTGTCTGAGCGGGAGCTTGCTGAAACGCTGGATGTCAGCCGGGCTTCGGTCCGCGAAGCCTTTAGTGCGCTGGAGATTATGGGCGTCATTACCATCCGGCCGGGTGAAGGCAGCTTTGTCAAACAGGTTTCTTACGAGGGCATGATTGAGCCGTTATCCTTTTTCCTGCAAATTGAGTTTGATGACATGGTGCAATTGCTGGAAGTG